>NZ_JBGLRL010000012.1:0-118379 GCF_041402505.1 Aeromonas sp. S2(2024) | reverse complement strand
ATTAGTTCGTGGTTAAACATGGGGATAGTCTGTTGGGTATTAGCTGGTCAAGGATGGCGATCATACCTCAGAAGCCGCGCCACGCCTCGCTCATATGAGGGGATGGTTAAGGGGTGGTGGCATAGATGCACCAAACATGGCAGGTTTTAGAAGGCGGGCAGGGTTGATCTCGATATGACTCTGTAACACCGCATGGTCGAGACATTGGTTAAGGATTATCAGTCCCTTTCGTGCTCCCTCGGCAGTTTCAATTCGGCAGAAATGCTCGTAAAGAACAGCTCGAGACAGGTCGCAAACTCGGATATTTCCAATGACCAATTCAAGGTGGCGGGCAAAGGTGCCCTCATAATCACGCAGAGTTCGTGGGCCGATCGGCTTTGACTTGGCCCGCATCGCCAGCCAATCGCGATAAATCTCGCTAAGGGTCGGCATCTCGATATTCTTTGCCTTGGCCTGTTTGGCGATAGTAACCGGATCAATTCCCTGTTTCACCAGCTCCACCACTTTGGAGTGGGCCAGTCTGGCTTTTGCTAGGGTCATGGCCGGATAGCCACCAATCAGCATTTCCCCAGCCTTGCCCGCTATCTTATAGCGGTAGACAAAACGCTTAAGCCCATTGGCTCGCACTTCCAGCTTGAGCCCGCCGCCATACTTTGACTGTATAGCCACACGGCACACACTCACGCCAGTCTTTGGCTTCTTTGCCGCGATCTCAGCATCGGTTTTAATCATCTCTCTGGTTTTAATGACCATTCCATACCCCTCCCCATACCCCTCTTTCACAATGGTACTGGATGATATATCACGAAACGATCTGATACGATGGCCATGACACATCCAGCTGATATTTAATGAGTTAACCAGAAATCCTGACATGAAATGGCATTGTGTGAAATGAATGGCATCTGGATTCGTAATGCGAAGGTCGCAGGTTCGACTCCTGTTTCCGGCACCAGATAGATGAGAAGGCTCGCAGCGATGCGGGCCTTTTTCTATTTCAGCCTGGGCAAGCCCGGCGTTCGCGAACCGGGCCTGCGCTCGGCAGCGAAGTGTCCAGAAGAGGCGGCTATTTACACATAAAAACGGGGCGAACCTTGCGGTTCGCCCCGTTTTTATCACATTGTCAGCAATCGGATGAGAGACTAGCCCTGCCCTTCGGATGCCGCCGGGGCCTCCTTGGGTGCCTGCCAGCCGCCACCGACCGCCTTGTAGAGTGCAACCTGGTTGCTCAGCTGCGCCAGGCGGGTGCTGATGAGCCCCTGCCGTGCGCTGAACAGGGAGCGCTGGGCATCGAGCCGGGTGAGATAACTGTCCACCCCCTGCTCGTAGCGGAACTCCGCCAGCTTGAAGTAGGTCTGGTTGGCATCCACCAGATCCTGCTGGGCCTGCAGCTGCTGCTGATAATCCGCCTGGGCACCGAGCGTATCCGCGACCTCCTTGAAGGCGGTCTGGATGCTCTTCTCGTAGCTCGCCACCGCCTGTTTGGTGCCGACCTCGGCCACATCCAGATCCGCAATGCGCTTGCCACCGTCGAAGATGGGCAGGTTTATCTGGGGCATGAAGGTCCAGGTGCCGGTGCCGCCGTCAAACAGCCCGCTCAGCTGGTTGCTGGCGGTGCCCGCCGTCGCGGTGAGCGAGATGGTCGGGAAGAAGGCGGCACGGGCCGCGCCTATATTGGCGTTGGCCGCCTTCAGGCTGTGCTCCGCCGCCAGTATGTCGGGCCGCTGTTGCAGCAGGCTGGAGGGGGCCCCCACCGGGATCGGCGCCAGCTTCACCTCGGCCAGGGTCGCCGGTTGGCCTTCCAGCACCGGCACTTCTGTGCCGAGCAGCAGGGCCAGGCCATTTCTGTCCTGTTTCACCTGACGCTGGTATTGCGCCTGGCTGACCCGGGCGTTCTCGAGCGCCGTGCGCCCCTGCGCCAGCTCCATCTCGGAAGCCGCCCCCAGCCGGTACTTGTGCTGGGTCAGGGCATAGCTCTCCTGCTCGGTCGCCAGCGTCGCCTGGCTCAGGGCCAGTAGCTCCTGATCCGCCAGCAGGGTGAGGTAGGCATTCGCCACCGAGGCGATCAGCGCTATCTGGGTGCTGCGCTGGGTCTCGATCTGTGCCAGGTAGTTCTCCAGCGCCTGATCTTTCAGGCTCTGGATCCGGCCAAACAGATCCAGCTCATAGGCGGTGATGCCGATGTCGGCGCCGTACTGGCTGCTGATGCTCCCCTGCCCCGTGCTGCTGAGATCGTCGGATCCCTGCTGACGGGTGCCGGAGCCGCTGGCGGCCAAGGTTGGCAACTGGGCCGCCCGCTGGATCCGGTATCTCGCCTCATAGGCCTCGACGTTGAGGGCCGCGAGCCGCAGATCCCGGTTGTTCTCCAGGGCAGTGTCGATCAGCTTTTGCAGTGCCGGATCGAGGAACTGTTGCTGCCAGGGCGCCAATGCCCCCTGGGTGGCGAGGTTCTCTTGCCAGGAGGCGCCTTGTGGCACCTCGGGGCGTTGGTAATCGGGGGCCATGGAACAGGCCCCCAGCAGCAGCGTCACACTCAGGGCGACCAGGGTCTTAGTCATGTTGGGTCTCCTTGGTCAGCGCGACGCGCTCCTCGGCTGAACTGTGTTTGGTGAAGTAGCGCATCACCAGCACGAAGAAGAGCGGCACGAAGAAGATGGCGAGCACGGTGGCCGTAATCATCCCCCCCATGACGCCGGTGCCGATGGCGTTGCGACTGCTGGCGCCGGCACCTGTGCTGATCACCAGCGGCAAGACGCCGAGGATGAAGGCAAGGGACGTCATCAGGATCGGACGCAGACGCTGACGGGAGGCTTCCACCACCGCATCGCCGAGTTTCATCCCCTTGTCATGGAGCTCCTTGGCGAACTCGACGATCAGGATGGCGTTCTTGGCCGACAGCCCTATGGTAGTGAGCAGGCCCACCTGGAAGTAGACGTCGTTCTCAAGCCCGCGCAGGGTTGCGGCCAAAATGGCCCCCAGCACCCCGAGCGGCACCACCAGCATGACGGAGAACGGAATACTCCAGCTCTCGTAAAGCGCCGCCAGACAGAGGAAGACCACCAGGAGCGAGATGGCGTAGAGCGCCGGCGCCTGGGAGCCTGCCTGACGCTCCTGGAAGGAGAGCCCGGTCCACTCGATGCCTATGCCTTCCGGCAGTTGTTTCACCATCTGCTCGATGGCCGCCATGGCGTCACCGGTACTCTTGCCCGGCGCCGCTTCACCGACGATCTCCATGGCGGAGACACCGTTGTAGCGCTCCAGGCGGGGCGAGCCGAAGCTCCACTCGGTACTGGCAAAGGCGGAGAAAGGCACCATCTGGCCCGTGCTGTTGCGCACGTACCACAGCTTGAGATCCTCCGGGTTCATCCGGAAGGGAGCATCCGCCTGCAGGTAGACCTTCTTGACCCGACCTCTGTCGACGAAGTCGTTCACATAGGAGGAGCCCCAGGCCGCCGACAGGGTGTTGTTGATGTCGCTGATGGAAAGCCCCTGGGCTAGCGCCTTCTCGTAGTCGATCTTGATGTCGAGCTGGGGGGTGTCTTCCATCCCGTTCGGGCGTACCCGCACCAGGTTGGGATCCTGCGCCGCCATGCCGAGCAACTGGTTGCGCGCCTGCATCAGCTTCTCGTGACCCAGACCACCACGGTCCTGCAGGAAGAAGTCGAAGCCGGTGGCCGTGCCGAGTTCAGGGATGGGGGGCAGGTTGAAGGCAAAGACCTGCGCCTCCTTGATGCTGAACAGATACCCCATGGCGCGGCCTATGATGGCATTGGCGCTGCGCTCTTCCCCTTTACGCTCGCTCCAGTCCTTCAACTTGATGAAGGCCATGCCGCTGTTCTGGCCGCTACCGGCGAAGCTGAAGCCCGCCACCGTCAGCACGGAGTCGACGTTGTCCTTCTCGTTTTCGAGGAAGTAGTCGCGCATGTCGGCCAGCACCACCTCGGTACGCTCCTTGGTGGCCCCCACCGGCAGCTGCACCATGGACATGATGACCCCCTGATCCTCTTCCGGCAGGAAGGAGGTGGGCAGACGCATGAAGAGCACCGCCAGCACCGCCAGCATGGCCAGGTAGATGATGCCGTAGCGGGTCCCCTGCTTGATCACCTTGCGCACGCCGTTCTGGTAGCGGTTGGCATTGGTATCGAAGAAGCGGTTGAACCAGCCGAAGAAGCCGCGCTGGGCACCGAACTCCCCGTGTTTCATGGGTTTGAGCAGGGTGGCGCAGAGCGCCGGGGTCAGGATCAACGCCACCAGCACAGAGAGCACCATGGCCGAGACTATGGTGAGGGAGAACTGGCGATAGATGGCGCCGGTCGAGCCGCCGAAGAAGGCCATGGGCACGAACACCGCCGACAGCACCAGGGCTATGCCCACCAGGGCGCCGGTGATCTGGGTCATGGACTTGCGGGTCGCCTCCAGCGGGGAGAGCCCCTCCTCGCTCATCAGCCGCTCCACGTTCTCCACCACCACGATGGCGTCATCCACCAGCAGGCCGATGGCGAGTACCAGACCGAACATGGTCAGGGTGTTGATGGAGAAGCCGAAGGCCGCCATGACGCCGAAGGTACCGAGCAGCACCACGGGCACGGCGATGGTCGGGATCAGGGTCGCCCGGAAGTTCTGCAGGAACAGATACATGACGCAGAACACCAGGAAGATGGCCTCGATCAGCGTCTGCACCACCTCCTCGATGGAGATCTTCACGAACGGCGTGGTGTCGTAGGGGTAGACGATCTTCATGTTGGCCGGGAAGTAGCCCGACAGCTCATCGAGCTTGCCGCGCACCTCGTCCGCGGTATCCAGGGCATTGGCCCCGGTGGCCAGCTTGATCGCCAGCGCCGCCGTGGCCTGACCGTTGTAGAGGGCGGAGGCATCGTAGCTTTCGCCGGCGAGCTCGACCCGGGCCACGTCTTTGAGCAGCACCTTGGAGCCATCCTGATTCACCCGCAGCAGGATGTTGTTGAACTCCTCCGGGGTGGAGAGACGGGTCTGCCCCATGATGGTGGCGGTAAATTGCTGATCGCTCACCGCCGGGGTGCCCCCCAGCTTGCCGAACGCAACCTGGGCGTTCTGGGCCTGGATGGCGGCCTGCACGTCTCCCGGGGTCATCTGTACCCGGTTGAGCTTGTGGGGATCGAGCCAGACCCGCATGGAGTACTGGCTGCCGAACAAGGTGATGTCACCCACCCCGTCCAGCCGGCTCAGAGGCTCCTTGATGTTGGAGACCACGTAATCGGCGAGATCGTCGTTGGTCATGTTGCCATCGGTGGAGATGAAGGCGGCCACCATCAGGAAGCTGCTGGAGGTCTTCTGGACCCGCACACCCTGCTGCTGCACCTCTTGGGGCAGGAGCGACATGGCCTGCTGCAACTTGTTCTGCACCTGCACCTGGGCGATGTCGGGATCGGTGCCCGGCTTGAAGGTGAGGGTCACGCTGACGTTGCCGGACGAATCGGACTGGGCAGACATGTAGAGCAGGTGATCCAGCCCCGTCATGTTCTGCTCGATGATCTGGGTCACCGAGTCTTCCACCGTCTTGGCGGAGGCCCCCGGGTAGCTGGCGGAAATGCCGACGGCCGGCGGGGCTATGGTCGGGTACTGGGCGACCGGCAGGCCTATGATGGCCATGGCCCCGGCCAGCATGATCACCAGGGCAATCACCCAGGCGAAAATGGGTCTGTCTATGAAAAATCGTGCCATGAGGCGACTACTCCATCCTACTGCTTGGTGACCGGGGTCTGATTGGCCTGTGTGGTCGTGGTGTTGCCGGTGCGCTCAGCGGGCGCCACCACGGCACCGGGTTTGACCTTCTGCAAACCGGCCACTATCACCTTCTCGCCGGCATCGAGGCCGGACTCCACTACCCAGCTGTCGCCGACGACGCGGCTGAGTTGCACTTCCCGCAGCTCGACCTTGTTGTCCGCGGTCACCACCATGACGGTGGCCCCGCCTTTCGGCGTGCGGGTCACGGCGGTCTGGGGCACCAGCAGGCCTTCTGGGCGCTCGCCTTCCTGCAGGGTGGCACGCATGAACATGCCGGGCAGCAGCAGATCATGGGGATTCGGGACCAGGACCCGCAGGGTCACCATGCCGGTGGTCTCGTCCACGGTCACGTCGGAGAACTGCAAGGTCCCCTGCTCGCCGTACTGGCTGCCATCTTCCAGCTGGAAGCTGACCTTGGCGCCATCCTGTTTGCCCTGGGTCAGCTTGCCGGCGGCGACCTGGCGCTTGAGGCGTAACAGATCGGCGGTGGACTGACGCACATCCACGTACATGGGATCGAGCTGGGAGATGGAGGTGAGGCTGTCCGCCTGCTGGGCGGTGACCAGGGCACCCTCGGTCACCGCAGACTTGCCGATGCGGCCGCTGATGGGGGCCGTGATCCGGGTATAGGCCAGGTTGATGTTCGCGCTCTGCAGGGCGGCTTTGGCGGCCCCGATCTCGGCAACCTGCTGCTTCCAGGCCGCGTCGGCGTCGTCATACTCCTGACGGCTGATGGCTTTCACCTTCACCAGCTCGGCATAACGCTGGGCCTTGAGGCGGGCGCTCTGCTCGTTGGCCTGCGCCTTGGCCAGATTGGCCTTGGCACTGGCGACGGCGGCCTGATAGACGGCGGGATCGATCTGGTACAGCAACTGGCCAGCCTTGACGTCGCTGCCCTCGGTGAACAGGCGCTTGAGGATGATGCCATTCACCTGGGGGCGCACCTCGGCCACCCGCAGGGGGGCGGTGCGGCCGGTGAGCTCGGACATGAGTTGCAGCGGTGCGGCATGGAGCGTGACCACGTCCACGGCAGCAGGCGGCATCTCGCCCGCCCCTTGCCCGGCCTCGCCCTTGTCGCCACAACCAGCCAGCAGGCCGCTTGCCAACAAGGCAAGGCCCACCGAACGTGCGAGAATGTGTTTATGCATGGAGTTTCTGAGCCTCTGTTTCAAACAAAAAAAATCACAAAACCACAGGGTTTATAGGGTCCCTGTTGGTAAAACTGCGAAGATGAGGCAATATACATACATTCATAAATGTATGTAAGTAACTTTTTCCCCTTTTAACAGGTACGGATCCGATGGCCAGAAGAACCAAAGAAGAGGCGCAGCAGACCCGCTGCCACATCATGGGCACGGCCCTGAATCTGTTCTGCCAACAGGGATTGGCGAAGACCAACCTGACCGACATCGCCAAGGCGGCAGACCTGACCCGGGGTGCCATCTACTGGCACTTCAAGAACAAGGAGGAGCTGTTCGTCACCCTGTGGGAGGAGCTGTGCGCCCCCCTCTCCCACCAGATAGACGCCTGTGTGGATGAGCAGGAGCAGGATCCCCTCGGCAAGCTGCGCGGCTTCCTCAAGGAGGTGATGTACAAGATCAGCACCGAACCCGCCCACCAGCAGATGTTCACCATCATCTTCAACTTGGAGCCTCTGGAGGGGGAGGCCGAGGCCCTGAGGGATCACATGCGTCTGCAATCCATCAACTTCTTCCGGGATCTGGAAATCACCCTGGCCAACGCCGTGCGCCTCGGCCATCTGCCCAAAGAGCTGGATCTGCGGCGCGCCGCCACCCTGCTGCACTGCACCCTGGACGGTTACATCGTCAACTGGCTGCACTTCCCGGAGCGCATCGACCTGATTAAGGAGGCCGACTTCCTGCTCGACACCCTGTTCAGCCTGCTCGCCAACCCCTCTCCCTCGCTCTTGCGCCGCCCCTGATGGCGCTGATGCCGCCCTGGGTCATAGAGGGTCATCAGCAGATCTGAACAGCAGGGGGCAAATTTGCTAGAGTAGCCGCCCACCTTAGAGACGAGCCCTATGCCACTGCCACAGTCACCCGCCCAAAGCGCTGCCCCGCTGGCGCCACGCCCCGCCCTCATCGGCCAGGCCCACTCCCCCTTCCTGGCCCGCCTGCAACCCGGTGCCCACCTGCTGGAAGCCGGCTGCGGCGCGGGGGAGGATCTGCACCATTTTCGGGAACTGGGGTTCATGGTCACCGCCTTCGATGCCAGCCTGAACCTGGCCAGCGCCGCCTCGCGCCTGTGCGGCCAGCCGGTGCGGGTCTGCCGCTTCGAGCAGATGCACAACGTGCTGCCCTATGACGGCATCTGGGCCAGCGGTTCGCTGCCCTGCCTCACCGAGGATGAGCTGGCCCCCGCCCTGATGCACCTCGCCGCCCTGCTCAAACCCCAGGGGCCCCTCTACTGCTCCTTCCCCTATGGCGAGAATGAACCCGGCAGCCCCTTGCCCCCCTCACAGGACGAATACCCGCTGCTGACCCGGCTCGATGAGGCACGGTTGCAGCAGCTGATCGCCCCCCTGCCGTTTGAGCTGCATCAGAGTTGGTGCAGCGACGATGCCGTGCACGGCCGCTGGCTCCATGCCCTGCTGATCCGCGACCCCAATACCGCCACAATCAATCAATATCGCGGCCGTCGATCCAGACAGGGTGCCCGACGCGATTCAGCATCCAGATAACAATATTTAACTCTGAGTTAACCAGGTGATGGCAGACAAGATGCGGCATTTGTGTTAAAAAGCGGCATTAAAATCAAGATTAAATAACAAAACAGACACCAACACCTGGATTCCCCCATGAAACTCGTCCTCAATCTGATTGCCGGCATCCTCGCCGGTCTCCTGCTCGGCATCTATGCCCCGGAATGGGTCGCACGGGTGCTGTTCACGGCCAAGACAGTGATAGGTCAGCTGATCACCTTCACCATTCCGCTCATCATCCTGTTCTTCATCATGAGCGGCATCGCCAGCCTGCCGAAGAACTCCGGCAAGCTGCTGGGCAAGACGGTCGCCCTCTCCTACTGCTCCACCATACTGGCGGGCCTGTTCGCCTTCACGGTGGCGAGCCAGCTGATCCCGCAGCTGACCACCGCCGCCGAGCCCACGGCGCAAGCCGCCATCAAGCTCAGCTCCTACATCAGCCTCGAGATCCCGCCGCTGTTCGAGGTGATGTCGGCGCTGGCCGCCGCCTTCGTGTTCGGTATCGGCATCAGCGCCACCCAGGCCACCGACCTGCGCCGGGTCGCCGATCAGGGCCGTGACATCATCGACCGCCTGCTGGCCCGCGTGATCATCCCGCTGCTGCCCTTCTACATCGCGGGCGTCTTCGTCGAGATGACGGTGGAAGGCACCGTGTTCGCCACTCTCAAGACCTTTGGTGTGGTGCTGGTGATGGCCATCGTCATGCACTGGCTCTGGCTCAGCATGCTCTTCATCGGCACCGGGCTGGCGCTGGGTCGCTCCCCCGCCATGCTCATCAAGAACATGCTGCCCGCCTACTTCACCGCGCTTGGCACCATGTCCAGCGCCGCCACCATCCCGGTGGCCCTGCAGGCCAGCAAGAACAACGGCGTGAGCGACGGCATCGCCAACTTCACCGTGCCCCTGTGCGCCACCATTCACCTCTGTGGCTCCACCATCACCCTGGTGACCTGCGCCACCGCGGTAATGTTCCTCTCCGAGCACCTGGCCATCCCTGGCTATGGCACCATGCTACCCTTCATCATGATGCTCGGCGTCATCATGATTGCGGCGCCGGGCGCCCCCGGCGGCGGCGTCATGTCGGCGCTCGGCCTGCTCACCTCCATGCTCGGCTTCGGTGAGGCCTCCATCGCCCTGATGATCGCCCTCTACCTGGCCCAGGACAGCTTCGGCACCGCCTGCAACGTCACCGGGGATGGCGTCATCGCCCTCTGGGCCGACCGCTTCGCCCAGGGCGAAGAGACCCTGGCAGCCCCGGAACGTGACGCCGCCTGAGGCCTGCACCACAATAAAAAAACGGGAGCCACTGGCTCCCGTTTTTGTTGATGCACCGTCGATGAAGGCAGGCTCAGCCCCGGCGACGGATCACGCCTTCCTGCATGGTGCTCGCCACCAGCACGCCGTCGCGGGTGAAGAACTGGCCGCGTACCAGACCGCGCCCGCCGCTGGCACTCGGGCTGTCTACCACGTAGAGCAGCCAGTCATCGAGCCGGAACTCCCGGTGGAACCACATGGAGTGATCTATGGTGGCCACCTGCATGTCCGGCTCCCAGTAGGAGACCCCGTGGGGCTGCAGGGCGGCAAACAGGAAGTGGAAGTCGGAGGCATAGGCGAGCAGGTAGTTGTGCACCCGCTGATCGTCCGGCACCGGGCCGTTGGCCTTGAACCAGGTGTAGCGCAGCGGCTCGTGCACATCCGGGCGAATGGGATCGACCAGGGTCACGGGGCGGATCTCGATGGGTTTCTCGCACAGGATCTTGTCCCGCAGGGCCGCCGGGATCATCTGCTCGTAGGGGCGCACCAGCTCCAGCTCGCTCTTGAGCTGCTCGGGGGGCGTGATGCCTTCGGGCATCTGAGCCTGATGCTCGAACCCCTCGGCCTCCACCTGGAAGGAGGCGTTGAGATAGAAGATGGGTTTGCCATTCTGAATGGCCTTGACCCGACGGGTGGAGACGGTCTGACCGTCGCGGATGTTCTCCACGTCGTAGACGATGGGCTTGTTGGCATCCCCCGGGCGCAGGAAGTAGGAGTGACAGCTGTGGACCTGGCGATCGAGGGCGACCGTCTGCTTGGCGGCTGACAAGGCCTGCCCCATCACCTGTCCGCCAAACACGGATCGCAATCCGAGATCCTGGCTCTGGCCCCGAAACAGGCCCTCCTCGATCTTTTCCAGCGCCAGCAGTGCCAGCAGCTCATCCAGTACCTTGCTCATTATTATCTCCTCTATCAGTGCCGCAAAGGCTAACAAGCCAGCCCCTGCAGGGCAACCATCCTGATCCACATCCCACAGCAGCAGCCCCTTCCCGACCTCCCCCTTCAACAGGGGGAGGAGCATGTCTGACCCTGTCTCTCAGCCCTGTGCACTTTGAGTCGCAGTCAATTCCGGCGGGAGCCGCAAACAAAAAGCCCGCACCAGAGGGTGCGGGCTTTGTTAGCCGAGGCCAATCACGTCAGGCACGGAGGCGGCTTACTTGCTGCCGGTGCCGGAGTTGCGGGTCGAGGCTTGCGGCTTGCGGCGGGCCGTGGTGCTGCGAGCGCGCGGCTCCTTGCCCTGCATGTCCTTGTGGCGCTTGACGGCGCGGCGGATCTGGGCGGCCTGCTTGTGGCGGGTACTCTTGCCATCCTGCTGCAGGTCGACCTTGGACTCGGTCTCGTTGGGCAGGTTGACCAGGCCGCGCAGGTAGTTCACCTCGGGCAGCTTGAGCTCCTGCCAGCCACCGCGGGGGATGCCGCGATCCAGGGTGACGTCACCGTAGCGAATACGCATCAGGCGGCTCACCTGCACTTCCTGGGATTCCCACAGGCGGCGCACTTCACGGTTGCGACCCTCGGTCAGGGTGACGTTGAACCACTGGTTCAGCCCTTCACCGCCGGCCGGTTTGATCTTGTTGAACTTGGCCATGCCGTCTTCCAGCTGCACCCCCTTGCGCAGGCGCTGCAGCATGGCTTCGGTGATCTCGCCAAAGACGCGCACCGCGTATTCCCGCTCCACTTCGTGGCTCGGGTGCATCAGGCGATTCGCCAGCTCACCGTCGGTGGTGAACAGCAAGAGGCCTGAGGTGTTGACGTCGAGGCGACCCACCGCAATCCAGCGGGCCCCGTCCATCTTGGGCAGACGATCAAACACGGTGGGACGACCTTCCGGATCGTGACGGGTACACATCTCCCCTTCGGGCTTGTGGTACGCCAGCACGCGGCAGATCTGCTCCTCGGCCGCACGGGTCTTGACCTGGTGACCATCCACCCGGATCACGGCGTTCACTTCGACGCGATCCCCCAGCATGGCGACCTTGCCATCCACGCTGACCCGACCTGCGGTGATCAGGGCCTCCATCTCACGACGGGAGCCTTGACCCGCGCGGGCCAATACTTTTTGCAGTTTTTCACTCATCGGGTTTACCTGATTGTTGATCGCTGCCCGCTGACATAGCGGACAACATTGACTCCTGTGACGCGCCCTCGGGCATCGTCACCACGTTCATTCTCAAGACGGCCTGCCGCTTATTGACCGTCGCTCCCCTCGCCCAGCATGACCGGCAAGGGGGAGTGCAGTTCGGGATCCAGCTCGGGGAGCTGCTCCAGACTCTGCAGATTGAAATAGTCCAGAAATTCTCGGGTGGTGGCGAGCAGCTCGGGGCGACCCACCACCTCCTTGTGACCTATGCTGCGCACCCAGCCGCGCTCTTTCAGGGTATTGATGATCTGGCTCGATACCGCCACCCCGCGGATGGCTTCTATCTCGGCCCGGGTGATGGGCTGACGATAGGCAATCAGCGTCAGGGTTTCCAACACGGCGCGCGAATAGCGGGGCGCCCGTTCGCTCCACAGGCGCGACAGCTCCTCGGCGTACTCCTGGCGGGCCTGGAAGCGCCAGCCGGAGGCGACCTCCTTGAGCTCCACCCCCCGCTCGCTGTAGTCCTGCCTGAGTTCCGCCAGCAGCAGCTGCACATAGCGGCTGGTGACAGGGTAATCCGAGAGCACCCCGGCCTTGAGCTCGCTCACCGTGAGCGGGCGGCCGGCCACGAACAGCGCCGCCTCGATCAGGGTCTTCAGCCGTTCAGCTGGCAGCGCCATGACGTATCCCTCCCTGAGTCAGGGTCTTGAGTCGTTCAATGGGCAGCGCCACGGTTACCCTCCTCGCCCTGCTCGGCCAATGCAAAATGGATGGGCCCCAGCGGCTCGGCCTGCAGGATCCAGATAAGCTGCTCCTTGCACAGTTCCAGCAGGGCCAGGAAGGTCACCAGCACCCCCATGCGCCCCTCTTCGGCCCGCAGCACCTGCTCGAGCCGCAGGGTCTGGCCCAGAGACAACATGGCGAGGATCTCCGCCATGCGCACCCGGGTCGGGATCTGCTCGCGGCGGATCTGGTGATGTTCAAAATGAGTCGCGCGTTTTACCACACTTTGCATGTAAAGGGCGAGCTCAACCAGCGAAACATCGGGAGCCAGCGGCTTCAAGGCGCCAAAATCCGGTGGCAGGGCGGTGGCGATAAAGATCTCCCGCTCCAGCCTCGGCAAGGCGTTGACCCGCTCTGCGCCCAGCTTGAAGCGCTCGTACTCCTGCAGCCGGCGGATCAGGGTGACGCGAGGGTCTTCCCCCTCCTCCTCGTCTTCCAGCTCCGGGGCCTTGGGCAGCAGCAGGCGGGATTTTATCTCTGCAAGCCAAGCCGCCATCAGCAGGTATTCCGCCGCCAGCTCCAGATTGAGGCCCTGCATCAGCTCCACGTACTCCATGTACTGGGCGGTGATCTGCAGGATAGGCAGGTTCAGGATGTCGAGCTGCTGACGCCGGATGAGGTAGAGCAGCAGATCCAGCGGCCCCTCGAAGGTGTCGAGAAACACCTCGAGCGCATCGGGCGGAATAAACAAATCCTGGGGCAGCTCATGGTAGGGCTGCCCCAGCACTTTCGCGATGGGCGGGGGAAGCAGTACCTCCCCCATCGCACCCGGTGCGATCATCGTCTCGGGTACGGGCTCGGCAGTATCACTCAAACGGCGTCGGATCCCCGGCACCGCGACGGCGCAGCACGGGCTCGTCGTCGGAGAAGTCCACCACAGTAGTGGGTTGCTCACCCAGATAGCCGCCGTTGACCACCAGATCCAGTTGCTTGCCGAGCTTGTCGAAGATCTCTTCCGGGTCGAACTCCGCCATCTCGGAGCCCGGCAGGATCAGGGTGGTGGAGAGCAGCGGCTCACCGAGGGCCTCGAGCAATGCGAGCGCTATATTGTTGGCGGGCACCCGGATGCCGATGGTCTTCTTCTTCTCGTTCATGAGGCGGCGCGGCACCTCCTTGGTGGCCTTGAAGATGAAGGTGTAGGGCCCTGGGGTGTTGTTCTTGACCAGCCGGAAGGCGGTGTTGTCCACCTTGGCGTAGGTGGAGATCTCCGAGAGATCCCGGCACACCAGGGTGAAGTCGTGGTTCGGCTCGATGCGGCGGATGCGGCAGATGCGCTCCAGCGCATCCTTGTTGCCCATCTGGCAGCCCAGGGCGTAACCGGAGTCGGTAGGATAGACGATGACGCCGCCGTTTTGCAGGATCTGCACCGCCTGACCGATGAGGCGAACCTGGGGATTGTCCGGGTGTACGTAAAAATGCTGACTCATATGCTCTTCTCGCGATAGGGGCACACCGGGTGCCCGCTTCATGGTCACGGGCCCCTTGGCCCATGACACTACCTTACCCTGTTTGGCACAGACTCGCCCGCACCAAAGATGCTGGCCCGCCCATTGTGCTCAGCGGCTGGCCAGCAGACTGGCATGCTGCTCCTGGCTGAGCCCAAAGTGATCGGGATGGCCTAACCAGAGCGGTATGCCCTCCTTGGGCAGCCACAGATGGCGGCCCAGCTCGGTCCAGTTGGAGGGGAAGTGAAAATCGGACCCCACCGAGATGTAGAGGTCGTGATCCTTGGCCCACTGACCGAGGTTGGCCCGCTCCTGGGGGCTCTGCTGGGGCAGGGAGACCTCCATGGCATCGCCACCGGCGGCCTTGAAGACCACCAGCAGCCGCTTGATCCACTTGGCGGTGAGATCGTAACGGCTGGGGTGGGCCAGCACCGCCAGCCCGCCCGCGGCATGAATGGCGGCGATGGCCTCCCCCATCTCGGGCCACTCGGCGGGCACATAGCCCTTGTTGCCCCGGCTCAGGTACTTCTTGAATACCTTTTGCATGTTGTCGGCCACCCCGCGCGCCACCAGCACCCGGGCAAAATGGGCACGGGTCACGGCGGCGTCACCGGCGAGCTGCTTGGCCTCTTCATAGGTGCCAGGGATGAGGCACTTCTCCAGACGGCGCCCTATTTCCTGGGCGCGCGCCTCGCGGCGGGCCCGCTGACCGGCCAGGAAGGTGACCAGCTGCGTATTTTTTTCATCCACCCCGAGCGCCACTATGTGGATCTCGTGGTGCTCCCACCCGGTGGAGATCTCGACTCCGCTCACCAGTCGCAGCGGCAACTGTTCGTTCTGGATCGTCTGGCGGACTTCATCAAGCCCGTCAAGGGTGTCGTGGTCAGTGACCGCTAACACTTCCACCCCTTTCTCGGCGGCGCGGCGCACCAGCTCGGCAGGGCTCAGCACACCATCCGAGGCAGTGGTATGACAGTGAAGATCGAATCTCATCGGCTTGTTTCGCTCTCATCAGGGGGCCTGCTTGGGAAAAAGAAGGCAAAAAAGCGACTTGACTTGGCCGCGGCTTTATCGTTTTCTGTAGGCACTTCATTGCAAACATCTTTTTACAGGACTTTATCATGCAAACGACTTCCATCCTGACCATCTGGTGGTGGCACACTCCCTGACATGCGGGCGTGTGGTCGTTGCTGTACCTGTAATCTGACAGCAAATTAAGAACCCAAAGAAAAAGCCCGCTGACCCCAGCGGGCTTTTTTATTATCCGGCAAATGGACCTGTGATGAAACCGACAATTCAGACAAGTGCACTGACATGGCGATGGCGAACTCGCTGACGTGACGAAACCCCCATCCCAATTCGAGAGAAACGCCATGACCATCGGTTACACACAACACATGCAAGGGAAGGCATTATGACAGGCAACAAGACCCGGTTACCACTGGGCGAATTCGATACCATCCGGCTCAATGCCCCTTATGTGACAGATCCCCTGGCGCTCTACACCCGACTCTGCCAGGACAGCCCCAACAACCTGCTGCTGGAATCGGTGGAGATCGACTCCAAGGCCGGCACCCAGAGCCTGCTGCTGGTGGATGCCTGCCTGCGCATCGAATGCCGTGGCCGCACGGTGCGGGTCCGTGCCCTCACCAGCAACGGCGTCCAGTTGCAGCGCCTGCTCGAGCAGCGCCTGAGCGCCGTCATCACCCAGACCCGAGTGGCAGACGAGCTGCAACTCGACTTCCCGGCCTCCGACCGCACCCTTGACGAAGACAGCCGCCTCAAGGGCAGCAGCGTGCTGGACGTGCTGCGCACCCTGCAGCGGGAGCTGCAATGCCAGCAGGGCAAAGAGGCGCTCTTCATGGGCGGCAGCTTCGCCTACGACCTCATCGCCTCCTTTGAAGAGTTGCCAGAAGTGCCTGAAGGAAGCAACGACTGCCCCGACTACTGCTTCTATGTGGCCGAGACCCTGATCACCATCGATCACATCAAGCAGAGCACGGCCCTGCTGGCCTGCCTCTTTGGCGGCGAGCAGGACGAGAGCCAGCTCGATGCGCGTTACACCCAGCTGACCGCCCGCCTCGAGGCCTTCAAGCAGGCCTGCCAGCAGCCGCAACCGGGGGCTCAGGGCGCCAAGCCGCTCACAGGCAACCTCCAGATCGACAAGAGCGACAAGCAGTTCTGCGCCGAGGTGGAGAAGCTCAAGGGCTTTATCCGCCGTGGGGACATCTTCCAGGTGGTGCCGTCCCGCAGTTTCTCCCTGCCCTGCCCCGACCCGCTGGCTGCCTATCGCCGCCTCAAGCAGACCAACCCCAGCCCCTACATGTTCTATGTGCAGGATGAGGGCTTCACCCTGTTTGGCGCCTCCCCGGAGAGCGCGGTCAAATTCTGCGCCGCCAGCCGCCAGGTGGAGATGTACCCCATCGCCGGCACCCGCCGCCGTGGCCTCAACCCCGATGGCAGCATCAATCTGGATCTGGATGGTCGCATCGAGCTCGAGCTGCGCCAGGACGAGAAAGAGGTGGCCGAACACCTGATGCTGGTGGATCTGGGTCGCAATGACATCGCCCGCATCTCCGAGCCCGGCACCCGCTACGTGAAGGATCTGCTCAAAGTGGATCGCTACAGCCACGTGATGCACCTGGTCTCCCGGGTGGTGGGCCGCCTTCGTGCCGACCTTGATGCCCTGCACGCCTATCAGGCCTGCATGAACATGGGCACCCTGACCGGTGCCCCCAAGCTGCGGGCCAGCGAGCTTATCCGCATGGTGGAAGGCAAGCGCCGTGGCAGCTACGGCGGCGCCGTCGGCTACCTCAACGGCGCGGGGGAGATGGACACCTGCATCGTCATCCGCTCCGCCTTCGTGAAAGCGGGCCTGGCCCATGTCCAGGCTGGTGCCGGCGTGGTCTATGACTCCAAGCCCCAGGCCGAAGCGGACGAGACCCGCGCCAAGGCGGCCGCCGTGCTGGCCGCCATCGCCGCCAGCCATGGCACCTCCCTGCAAGCCCTGAGCGCCCAGCAGGAGCAACATAAGGACGTGAGCCATGACTAACATCTTCCTGCTCGACAACTTCGACTCGTTTACCTACAACCTCGTCGATCAGTTCCGCACCCTGGGCTATCCGGTGCGCATCTATCGCAACAGCCTGCCGGCGAGCCGCATCATGCAGGAGATAGAAGCCTGCGACGGCGACGCCGTGCTGGTGCTCTCCCCGGGACCGGGCGCTCCCCACGAGGCCGGTTGCCTCATCGATCTCATCAAGCTGGCTCGCGGCCGGGTGCCCATCCTCGGCATCTGCCTCGGTCATCAGGCCCTGTGCGAAGCCTACGGCGGCACCGTCGGGGCGGCCGGGGAAATCGTCCACGGCAAGCGCTCGCTGATTGAGCACAACGGCCACGGCGCCTTCGCGGGGTTGCCGAGCCCGCTGCCGGTGGCCCGCTACCACTCCCTGGTGGCGACCTATGTGCCGGAGGAGTTGCAGGTGATTGCCCACTATCAAGGCATGCCCATGGCCATAGAGCAACGGGACGAGCGGGTGCTGGGCTTCCAGTTCCACCCGGAATCCATCATGACCTCGGAAGGGGCCCGCCTGCTGACCCAGGCCCTCGCCCACATCACCCGTCCAGAAAGCCACGTGCGGTAAGGAGACCCCATGCATCAACATCTCAACACCCTCTATCAGGGACAGTCTCTCACCCGCGACGCCGCCCGCGACGCCTTCGGCCAGGTGGTCCGTGGCGAAGTGGATCCCATCGTCCTCGCAAGCTTGTTGACTGCTCTCAAGATCAAGGGGGAGACCCCGGAGGAGATCGCCGGCGCCGCCGAGGCGCTGCTGGCGGAGGCCCGTGATTTCCCGCGCCCGGATTATGCGTTCTGCGACATCGTCGGCACAGGTGGCGATGGCCTCAACACCATCAACGTCTCCACCACCTCGGCCCTGGTGGCCGCCGCCTGCGGCCTTAAGGTGGCCAAGCACGGCAACCGCTCGGTCTCGAGCAAATCGGGTTCCAGCGATCTGCTGGACAAGATGGGGATCAAGCTCGACATGAGCCCGGAGCAGGCTCGCCGCTGTCTGGACCAGCTCGGCATCTGCTTCCTGTTCGCCCCCCAGTACCACGCCGGGGTGCGCCACGCCATGCCGGTGCGCCAGGCCTTGAAAACCAGGACGCTATTCAACGTCTTGGGGCCGCTTATCAACCCCGCCCGCCCCAGCTACCAACTGATGGGGGTCTATGCCCCCGAGCTGGTGCGTCCCATCGCAGAAACCCTGCTGGCACTGGGGCTGAAAACCGGTATGGTGGTACACGGCGCGGGGCTGGACGAAGTGGCCATTCACGGACCGACCCAGGTGGCTGAGATCCGTGACGGCGAAATTCGCGAGTACCTGCTCACCCCGGCAGACTTTGGCCTCGAGACCTACCCGGTCAGCGCCATTCAAGGGGGGGAGCCGGAGGAGAATCGCGCCATCACGGACGCCATACTGGCGGGCGAAGGCACCGCGGCCCACAACGCCGCCATCGCCGCCAACGTGGCGCCGCTCTTGGTGATGGCGGGCAAGGCCCCGGACTTCAAGCAGGCGGCCGCGCAGGTGCTGGCCAAGCTTGCAAGCGGTGAAACCCGCCTGCTCGCCCAGGCACTCGCCACCCTGAGCCATCAGGAGGCATGATGTCAGTCACTACTCACGGCAGCCAACAAGGCAGTACCACTCTTAGCAAGGATATCGAGATGCTCGACCCCCTCTCCTCCCCCGATGCCTTCCTGAATCGGGCTTCCATCAACCAGACCATTCTCGGCAAAATCGTGGCCGCCAAGCAGGAGTGGGTCGCGGCCCGCAAGCTGGCCCAGCCCCTGGCGAGCTTCCAGGGCGCTCTGGTGCCAAGCGATCGTGACTTCGAGGGCGAGCTGCGCGCAGGCTCCACCCGCTTCATTCTCGAATGCAAGAAGGCCTCCCCCTCCAAAGGCTTGATCCGCGACGACTTCAGCCCCGAGGCCATCGCCGACATCTATGGCAACTACGCCACCGCCATCTCTGTACTGACCGACGAGCAGTTCTTCCAGGGGGATTTCGCCTTCCTGCCCAGGGTGCGTGCCCGGGTCAAGCAGCCTGTGCTGTGCAAGGACTTCATGATTGACCCCTATCAGGTCTATCTGGCCCGCCACTATCAGGCGGACGCCATCTTGCTGATGCTCTCCGTGCTCACCGACGAGGGCTATCGCGCCCTGTTCAAGGTGGCCAGGGAGCTGGGCCTCGGGGTGCTGACCGAGGTGAGCAATGCAGAGGAGCGGGATCGCGCCCTGGCCCTCGGCGCCCCCGTGATTGGCATCAACAACCGGGATCTGCGGGATCTCAGCGTAGATCTCGCCCGCACCAAGCAGCTGGCCAAAGATATTCCAAGCGATAGGGTGGTCATCAGCGAGTCCGGCATCAACCACCGCGCCCAGGTGGCGGATCTGCGCGCCCATGCCAAGGGCTTCCTGGTGGGCTCCTCCCTGATGAGCGAGCCGGATCTGGAGGCGGCGGTACGCAAGCTTGTCCTGGGTCAGAACAAGTTGTGCGGCCTCACCCGCCCCGAAGATGCCGCCGCCGCCCATCAGGCAGGTGCGGTATTTGGCGGCCTTATCTTCGTGGCCAAGAGCCCGCGCTACGTGGACATCCCCGCCGCCCGCGCCGTCATGGCCGGGGCGCCGCTTAGCTTTGTCGGGGTGTTTCGCAATGCCCAGCCCGCCACCATCGCCAAGACGGTGGAGGCCCTGAACCTTGCCGCCGTGCAACTGCACGGGGATGAAGACGCCGCCTATATCCAGACCCTGCGCGCCCTGCTGCCTGCGGCTTGCCAGATCTGGAAGGCGGTCGGTGTCACGAGCGGCGAGCCGCTGCCCGCCCTCGACTACCCGGCGGATCGCCTGCTGCTGGATACGAAAGTCGGCAGCCAGAGCGGCGGCACAGGTCAGGCGTTCGACTGGGCCATGCTGGCCAATCTCGACAAGAGCAAGCTGATGCTGGCGGGGGGGCTCAATCCCGACAACGCCCTGCAGGCCGCCCGGGTGGGTTGCCTCGGCCTTGATTTCAACTCCGGGGTGGAGAGTGCCCCGGGCCAGAAGGATGCGCACAAGATAGCGGCGGCCTTTGGCGCCCTGCGCCAACTGTAAGAGTGCCCTGCGCGCCCTCTGAACATGCACCAAATTAATGAACTGCGTTTGCCTATAAGCACAAGGAATAATCTATGACTCTGCTCAACCCGTTTTTCGGTGAATTTCGTCGATGACATGTATGTGCCCCAGCCATACGCCTCAGCCCGCCAAGGCTCATACCTGATCTCAATTGCAGAATGTAAAGGAAGATAACCATGACCCTGCTCAATCCGTTTTTTGGTGAATTTGGTGGCATGTATGTGCCCCAGATCCTGATCCCCGCCCTGCTCCAACTGGAGAAGGCCTTCGTCGATGCCAAGGATGACCCGGCCTTCGTTGCCGAGTTTGAGGAGCTGCTCACCGAGTATGCCGGTCGCCCGACCCCCCTCACCCTGACCCGCAATCTGACCAAGGGTACCAAGACCCGCCTTTACCTCAAGCGTGAAGATCTGCTGCACGGCGGCGCCCACAAGACCAACCAGGTGCTGGGTCAGGCCCTGCTCGCCAAGCGCATGGGCAAGCACGAGATCATCGCCGAGACCGGCGCCGGTCAGCACGGTGTGGCAACGGCGCTGGCCTGCGCCCTGCTCGGCCTCAAGTGCCGGGTCTACATGGGTGCCAAGGATTGCGAGCGCCAGAAGCCGAACGTGTTCCGCATGAAGTTGATGGGGGCCACCGTCATTCCTGTGCATTCGGGCTCATCCACCCTGAAAGATGCCTGCAACGAGGCGCTGCGTGACTGGGCTGCCAATTACGACAGCGCCCACTACCTGCTCGGCACCGCCGCCGGCCCTCACCCCTTCCCCACAATCGTGCGGGAGTTCCAGAAGATGATCGGCGAGGAGGCCAAGGCCCAGTGCTTCGAAAAAGAAGAGCGCTTGCCCGACGCCGTGATCGCCTGCGTCGGCGGCGGCTCCAACGCCATCGGCATGTTTGCTGACTTCATTGACAACAAGGAAGTGCGCCTTATCGGGGTCGAACCCGGTGGCCACGGCATAGAGAGCGGCGAACACGGTGCACCCCTGGGTCACGGCAGCAAGGGGGTCTTCTTCGGCATGCACTCCTACCTGATGCAGGACAAACAGGGTCAGATCCAGGAGTCCTACTCCGTCTCGGCGGGGCTCGACTTCCCCTCCGTCGGCCCCCAGCACGCCCACCTGGCCGCCATCGGCCGGGCCGAGTATGTCTCCATCACCGACAAGGAGGCGCTCGACGCCTTCCAGGAGCTGGCCAAATCCGAGGGGATAATCCCTGCGCTGGAGTCCTCCCACGCCCTGGCCCACGCCCTCAAGATGGCCCGCAGTGAACCGGAAAAAGAGCAGGTGCTCATCGTCAACCTCTCCGGTCGTGGCGACAAAGACATCTTCACCGTTGCCGACATTTTCGAGAAAGAAGGAACCCTGTCATGAATCGCTACGCACAACTCTTCTCCCGTCTGGATGTCGCCAATCAGGGCGCCTTCGTGCCGTTCGTGATGCTGGGTGACCCCACCCCCGAACTCTCCCTGGCCATCGTCGATGCCCTGGTCGAAGGGGGCGCCGATGCGCTCGAATTGGGCATTCCCTTCTCCGATCCGGTAGCGGACGGCCCCACCATCCAGGGGGCGGCCCTGCGCGCCTTTGCCAGCCACACCACCCCGGATGACTGCTTCACCCTGCTCGCCCGCATCCGCGCCAAGTACCCAGAGCTGCCCATCGGCCTGCTGGTCTACGCGAATCTCGTTTATGTGCGCCACATCGACGGCTTCTACGAGAAGTGCCAGCAGGCGGGGGTGGACTCGGTGCTGGTGGCCGACGTGCCGGTGCAGATGTGCGCCCCCTACAAGGCGGCGGCCGACAAGTTCGGCATCGACAGCATCTTTATCGCCCCGCCCAACGGTGACACCGAGACCCTTAAAGCGGTGGCCGAGCTTGGCAGCGGTTACACCTACCTGGTGAGCCGCGCCGGCGTGACCGGCGCCGAGACCAAGGCCGGCATGCCGGTGGATGGCCTGATCAACACCTTGCGCGAGTTCAATGCCCCCCCCGCCCTGCTCGGTTTTGGTATCAGCGAACCGGCCCAGGTGCGCGAGGCCATCAAGGCCGGCGCCGCCGGTGCCATCTCCGGCTCCGCCGTGGTGAAGATCATCGAGACCCACCACAAGAACCCGGAGCATATGCTCACTCGTCTGAAGGAGTTTGTGGAAGGGATGAAGGCCGCGACCAATAAGTAGGGGCAGGTATAGGGTCAGATGCCGTTGACCCTGACCAGCCAGCCAGCCAGCCAGCCAGCCAGCCAGCCAGCCAGCCAGCCAGCATAATGGGAGCCCACTTGGGCTCCCTTTTCTATTTATCTCTTTTGCGTCCTATCTCTTTGTCCCCTATCCCTCCGGGAGAGGGCCAGGGTGAGGGGAGTCAGGGCTCCCCGAAGGTTAATGATGTAATGGGGCCCGTAGGTTCGAATAGCGCAGCGTATTCGGACGTTCGCGGAGTTGATGTGGTGGCACCGTAGGGTGCAATAAGCGCAGCGCATTGCACCGCAGGAAATAGTCCGCTCCACGACGACAGACTCTCGCCGGATCCCCGAGCCAGCGGTTGGCCCCTTGATGCGGCTACACCGCATGGGACACGAGGCTTCGCCCTCTACGGAGTTTCGCCCGCCCTTCGGGCCTGGGCGAGTGACTTTGGAAAGACCCGCTCTCTTTGGCAAATCACACCAAAGGTCTTCTCCCCCACTTATTCGCCCGACTGACGTCGGGTTCCTTCGGCTCACCCTCTTGTCCAACGGCACGCGCCGATGGGCCTTTGGCCTGCGCCATCCATGGCTCCGGCCAAAGTCCGCTTCGAACATCCGTGTTCTCGCGCCAAATCGGGTCGAGCTGTGCTCGCCCTTTCCGATTTTGCCCATGGCCCAGCGCCGCTCGCTCGGCATCCTGCCTCGCGGCCTGGACAAGAGGGCTCGCCTCAGCGAATAAGAGGGGGATCAAAACCGTGCCGGCCCTCAGCTTCCGCCTAAACCGCAGATATGCACCCTCTCCCCCTGGGAGAGGGCTGGGGTGAGGGGAGTTTTCGCACTTCTGCTCACCCAACAGCCCACTTAAAACGGCAGTTGCTCACTAATTGATTGAACCAGCTCAGATTTCTATCAACCACCCCTTCCCATGCCTCGTTCAGGGCCCTTAAGATAGCCAAACGACAATTCCTCTCTCGGGAGTGCACCATGACAGCGATTGTTGCAATCTCGCAGGTTAAAAACAGCGAACTGGGGGCTGTCACTCAGGGGCGGTAGCGTGGTTTTTTGTAGGTTGGCGCAGAGCGTAGCGAAGCCCAACAGGCGAGCATTATTGCACCGACCAGATCGGGATAAACAAGGATGTGGCAGATCCGTAAAACAGATTTACAGATATATTCGCGGTAAACGTTGGGCTTCACTTCGTTCAACACCAACCTACGGTTTTTAGCCCAATATACGAAATGATTTATATGGGAGGCTCTACATTCGGATTCGTACCGCCTTCTATCTAATCACTGTCAAAGTTTAGGATACACCTACGCTTGAAAATACCCTCCGTCACTCACTTCAAACGTTTATTTATCTAGGCAGAATATGGAAACATTCGAAATAGCAAGCGAAATATCAGATGCGTCGGTGGCTGCTTCAATTAATGCATTGAATGATGCTTATGATCAGGAAGAGATAAAGATTCTGCTTCCCTACAATTCAGGTGGGTCTGTTGGCGCAGCAATTGATCTTATTAAAGCAATTGCAGCTACTAAAGCCAATGTAATTATTGAACTAGATAGATATGCAATTAGTGCTGCAGCATTTATTTGGGTTTGGTTCTTTTTGCGACCAGAGGCTCATATTAAGGTACAAACAACAGGCCAGCCTGCTGTAATTGTTTATCATCGACCAAGAGTTCCTATTGATGAACATTTGCTATTTTTGGACGATCTTCCAGATGGCCACGAGTTAAGAGCATCCCTACAAAAGTCAACAACTCTATTTGATGACTTGTTTGATGAGCTTATAGCTGCTGTTGGCTATATATCTGATAACGAAAATATTTACACCTACAGCGAGGTGTCAATAAAACACAAATTTAAACACGCTCGTGATGGGTACTACATGAATCAAGACTGTGTTATTCCAGCATAGGTAAGCATATGTTAGATATTTCTTTAACTTCGTTAAAGCCACATATAAAGAAAGACCCAGAAAAAAGTAAAATAGCTTATGCAAAATTAGACCAGCTAAAACAACATGACGAAAAACTGAAAGCCTTATACGCTGAAAAAGGCTTAAAAAAGCCAGAAATAATGGCGCAAATAATTTAACAAGTGCAAGCAGAAGAAGAGCGATTTCGTTTGGTCTCTGCTGCGGACCTTATGCTTTCGTGAGTAAACTAGCTAAATAAGCAAGGAGAATATATGAATCAAATTCAAGTTTACATGCCTCCGCCATCAAACTGGCAAGACTTTCAAATGTTGATCGGCGATATTGCAAAGGTAAAATTTGTAGAATATTCAGTGCAAGAATATGGAAGGCAAGGACAAAGTCAAAATGGCGTAGATGTATATGCAGTAGACATATGGAATAAGTGTATTGGTATCCAATGTAAAGAAACTAAGAATGGTGGGCTGACAGATAAATTAATCGACAAAGAAATAGAGAAGGCTATAGAGTTTACTCCAAAATTAGATTTATTTATCATCGCGACATCTCTCAGAATAGATGCAAGCCTTCAAAAGCATGTGAATATTTTAAACTCATCAGGAAATCTCCCCTTTAAAGTACAGTTAATGTTTTGGGATGATATAAACCAAGAAATAAATAGATCAAGTGCTATAAGAGCAAATGCTTATCAAGCATTTCAAGAACAGTTTGGGCAGTCAGACATTAAAAACCACCTAGCCGCAGTGAGAATAGCATTCGACCGACCTGCATTTAAAGATAACTTTTTACATGAAAGAAATTACGATGACTTTGAACATGCTTTAGTGTTGATGAAAGCTTTTCTAAAGACAGGATTTCTCTATGATAACTGGTCAAGAAATCTTGTTTTTCAAACTGTTCCATCTAGCATGATTGGAGATGAACGCTATCAAAAATTTGTTTGTACTCTTGAGTCAAAATTAGAAAAGATCTATCAGTCTTATCTCAGAGATAAAAGAAAGCTAAAAACCAACCCTTTCCAACTTAGCGAAACAGCTGGGAATTATAATATCAAAAGACGTGACCTGATAGATTTCTTAAACAAAACCTTAAATTATTTTGGAGAACAAGATATTTCAGTTTTCTACTAAAAATAACAAATCTGAGCCAGTGTTTGAGGCGTTAACTAACAAAAGGGTGTGCCAAAAGAAATCGAGTGTACAGATCTAGTTATCACCCGCCACCCCATCAACACCAGCATCATTGCGATCCCCGGCAGCCAGACCCAGTAAAGCTCGGAGAGGATCACCGCTTCACCTCGGGCGGTGAGATAGGCCTCCAGCTTGAAGGGGGCGACCCGGATCAGCTGCCAGGGGGCGAAGAAGCGCTCGTCACGCCACGGCCAAAACCAGCCAACCCCCTTGCCACCTGTGGTGAGCGAATCGAGCAGGCTGTGGGAGAGCAGAGAGACCAACAGAAACGACCAGACGGTGGTGGTGCTGGCCCGAAATTGGCGGTGAAACAGCATGGCCAGAGTGGGCAGGGCAAAGGCGAACAGCAATGAGTGGGTAAAGCCGCGGTGGCCAAAGACATGGCCGTAGGCGACCCCCAGCTTGAAGGCGAGCACATCGGCATCGGGCAGCATGGCGATGGCAACCCCCGCCAGCAGCAGGCGCGGCGGAATAATCCGGCTGCCAAGCCCGAGTCCAAGGCAGAGGGGCACGGCGGCGTGGGTGACTATGGTGGGCATAGGGTGAAGCTCCAACTGAAAACCTGTTCCTACCCTACCCCCGCTCGGTGAAGTGAACATGAAGTGCAATGCTGCTCTGCAAGCGACATCCTCCCTGCCCCTCGGCCATCCCCCAGACCATCCCTAACCACCTTTCTGTTCTAAAAAGTGAACTCCTCTACACTTTTATCTCACAACCAGCACCAGGACCTTAAAAAGTGCACTATCGTACACTTTTGATTGCTGTTTGCTCTTACCATGAGTTAAGGTGTAACAACCTACACTTTTTTCGTGATCATGATGGCAGACGCATCGTTGCAAACCGGCCCGAAAGAACTGGATCCCGCCTCGCTGGGGCTAGCGATCCGCGAGAGACGCAAGGCCGCCAGGATGACCCAGGAGGTGACGGCCTCACTGTGCGGCATCTCCAAGAAGACCCTGATCAAGATTGAAAAGGGGGGTGATGTCTACCTCTCGACCCTGTTACAGGTGATGAAGGCGCTGGGGCTGAGGTTGCAACTGGTGCAAGAAACGGGCTCACAGGTAGCGAGCGGCAACAGCCAACCAGAGGTCGGTGATGATGAGTGGTTCTGAGCACCATCGGCTGGAACTTCGGCTGGGTAATCAGCTGATCGGCCATCTCGAATATGACTCCAGCCGGGATGCGTTTCAGCTCGGCTATACACCTGAGTGGCAGGCGCGCGGATTCCCGCTCTCCCCCCCGCTGGCGCTGGATGGCTCGGCCAGCAGCGCCCAAGTCCGGGCGTATCTCGGCAACTTGCTGCCTGAAAATCGCGGTCTGGACCATCTGATTGAGGCGCTCTCCGTTTCGCGCAGCAATCTCTTTGCCCTGATCCACGGCATCGGCCGCGATGTCTCAGGGGCTGTCACCTTTACCCTGCCCGCAGAGCCCGACGTCCCCACCCATTTTCGCCCCATCACCCCGGAAGAGCTGTTGCTGCGCCTCGATCAGCCCGAGATCTGGCCGCTGGAAGTCTGGGATGGTCGCCCCCGCCTCTCGGTTGCGGGCGTGCAGGCCAAGCTCAACCTGCTGCGACTCGAGGGGACGCTGGGATTTGGCGAGGGCGAGCTCTGTTCCACCCACCTCCTCAAGTTCGAGCATCACCCTCATCTGGTGATCAATGAGTTTGTGACCATGCGACTGGCCGCACTGCTGGGCATGCCGGTGGCACAGGTCGAACTGCACAGGGTAGGTCAAGGCGATAAGTCCCACAGAGGCTTGCTGGTAGAACGGTTCGATCGGCGCCTTGACGAGGATGGCGTGAGGGTGCGCCGTCGCCATATGATCGATGCCTGTCAGGGACTGGGATTTCCCGTGGCCCGAAAATATGAACGCAACTTCGGTGACGGGCGAGATGTGGCCCATATTCGGGAAGGGGTAAGCCTGCCACGGCTGTTCAGTCTCAGCGCCCTCTGTGTCAATCCGGCGCAGGCCAGACTGGACATGCTGCAATGGCTGCTCTTCAACCTCTGCGTCAACAATCACGATGCCCACGGCAAGAACTACAGCTTCTTCGTATCAAAAGCCGGGCTGATGCCCACCCCCTGGTACGATCTGGTCAATGTGGGGCTTTACCCCGAGTTCAACCAGCATCTGGCCATGGCCATCGGCGACGAGTTTGCTCCCGAGGCGGTCAACGCATGGCAGTTGCTGGAGATGGCTGAGGCATGTGAGCTGCCCAAACGCCTGTTGCAACAGACCTTGCACAAGATGGCCAACGACATCCTCCTTCATCTGGATGCCGCCATCGCCATGGTTGAGACAGACAATCCCGCCGAGCTGGCTTATCTGGCAGGCTACCGAGACGACGTTGAGCGCCGTTGCCACCATTTTCAGGAGCAGGCGACGCTGTTGCCCGAGCTGCAACTGTAGCCGGGCCTTGTCCACCCCCATGGGACGCAACCCAGCCTTGAGCCCGTGGCGGGCATTGCCTACAATGACCCACTTTTTATCACACTCAGGTCTATAAAATGAGCGACAACAAACCTGCACTGCCCGACCGTCTGGCGGCCAACCCGCGCAGCCCGCACCATGTGGCGGAGTGCTTCCAGCACGAGATCGGCATTCGCGTGAACGGCAAGGAGCGCACCAATGTCGAGGAGTACTGCATCAGCGAAGGTTGGGTGAAGATCCCCTCCCCCAAGGCCAAGGATCGCTACGGCAACCCCATGCTGATCACCGTCAAGGGTACCGTCGAGGCCTTCTACGCCTAAGCTGCCCTGACAGCGCGCCCCCTGAGGGGTGCGACCCTGTTATTTCAGAGCACCGGCCAAGCGCCGGTGTTCTGCGTTTTGGGCCGGGCCTGGCCCACAGGCGGCCTCTCTTTCTTTCCCTTCATTTCTCTTCCTTTCGCCTTTTCCCTTCCGCCAGGGCGTGATCTGGTTGGTCCTTGCCAAGGCAAGGGCGGCGCGTAGGCCTCCCAGATGTCGCCACGCCAGCTCCCCTCATGTTGAAGGGCGCGGCTTGCCGCCCTGCCAGCGTTGCAGCGCGGCGCCCGCCAGCACCAGCAGAATGCCGAGCAGATCGCTCCCCGCCAGCCGTCCGGCCAGGGCATCGAGCAGTGCGCCCCCCGCCAGCTGGCCCGTGACGATGAGCAGGGCGCAGGCCAGGGCGCCGACCCGGCCTATGGCCCAGCTGCTGATGGCCACGAACAGCGCCCCCAGCACACCGCCGACCAGCAGCCAGGGATCGAGCCCGGCGAGCCGCTCCCAGGGCGCCCCCTTGAGGATGAGCAGGGCGCCGAGCAGCCCAAAGCCGAGCAGGTGGTTGGCAAGGGAAGCCGTCATGGCGCCCCGGGCGCTGGCGAGGCGGCCATTGAGGGTGCGCGACAGGCTCACCGCCACGCCGTTAAGCAGTCCCAGCAGGATCAATATGGTCATGGTGTTTCTCCTAACCGAGTACGATGAGCAGGGCGCCGGCCAGCACCAGCAAGGCGGCGAGCGCGTCCTTTCCCGAGGGGCGGCGGCGGGCCAGCCCGAGCCAGCCGAGGCCATCGCACAGGGCGCCAAACAGCAGCTGGCCGAGCAGCAGCAGGGCCAGGGTGCCCGCCATGCCGAGGGGGGAGTTGAGACAGAGGGCCGCCAGCACCACGGTGAGCGCCCCCGGCAGGCCGCCGAGCCAGGCCCAGGGCGGGGCAGCTTCTGGCTGTGGGGGGCGTGGGGCCAGCCACCACAGGAGCGCGGCCACCAGGGTGCCGACCCCGTGGGCCAGCCAGCTCCCGAGCCAGGGGTCGGTGGCGCGGGCCAGGGCGCCGTTCTGGGCGATCATCAACGCCAGCAGCAGGCCGGCGGCGAAGGCGGCAAGTGCGCCGATGGCCTGGCCAAGTGTCTGGCCGAGGGCGAGGCGTCCGGGGCGGCGGTCGATAAGCGGGGGGATCATGGGGTCACTCCTTGGTTGAACTGAGGAGCAGGGTAAATTGTTTTCGATATGGGGATAATCTACCCTTGTTGAACAACATTGTTTCCACATCGAGAACAACATGAACCAGGATGCCTTCGCCCTGCTCCCCGCCTTCGTCGCCGTGGTGGAGGCGGGCACTTTCTCCGGCGCCGCCCGCCAGCTCGGCCTCAGCAAGTCGGTGCTGAGCAAGAAGGTGAGCCAGCTTGAGCAAACCCTCGGTTGCCAGCTTATCTACCGCACCACCCGCTCCCTCACCCTGACCGAGGCGGGGGAGCGCTACTTCGAGACGGTGCGCCATGCGGTGCGCCTGGCAAGCGAAGGGGAAGATGCCATCGGCGCCCTGCAATCGGCGCCCCGCGGCCTGCTGCGGGTGACTGTGCCCATGGTCTATGGCCGACGCCACATCGCCCCCCTTGTCCCCGAATTTCTCTCCCTCCACCCCGAGGTGCAGTTGCAGCTCGAGATGAGCGATGCCCAGCAGGATCTGGTGGCCGAGGGGTTCGACGTGGCGGTGCGCATCGGCGAGCTGGAGGATTCGAGCCTGGTCGCCCGCCGCCTCGCCCCCTGTCTCAGCACCCTGTGCGCCGCCCCCGCCTACCTGGCACAGGCCGGCACGCCCCGCACCCCGGCCGATCTCGAGCGTCACAACTGCCTCTTCTACTCCCTGTTTCGCGGCGGCACCCAGTGGCGACTGCACGGGCCCGAAGGAGAAGTGGCCATCACCCCCAGGGGCAATTTCGAGGTCAACAACAGCGATGCCATCCACACCGCACTGCTGGCGGGGCTCGGCATCGGCAACATGCCGGACTTCATCGTGGCGCGGGATCTCGCCATCGGCCGACTGGTGCCCGTGCTGCCTGACCATGCCCTGCCCGAGCACGGCATCTGGTGCGTCTATCCCAGGCGCCGCCACCTGCCCGCCAAGGTGGAGGCCTGGCTCGCCTTCCTGCAGGAGCGGCTGGGGCTGCGCTGAGGCGCGCCATCGGGATAACCGGAACGGTTCACGTTTTTTTCATCGGGAAAGGAGTAGAGTAGGCAGCAAACCAAGCATCTGTTTTTATTGGAAAAGCGTTCAGGGGACGAGCCACGGCATCGCGCCCCTCACCCCAGGTGGAGCCCCATGATGAAGAAAACCGCGATTGCCCTGACCCTCACCAGCCTGCTGGCGCTGCCACTCTTTGTCTCATCCGATGCCTGGGCCGCCCCGGTGCGCTCCCTGCAAAAGGAGCAGAACTACGACCAGTACATCAGCAAGCGCCAGGTGGTGGATCAACTGCTGGCGGACGCCGCCCGCATCTTCCACTCCCCCGCCCGGGTCTCCGATGCGGGCTTCACCGCCAAGATGCCGAGCAACATGGAGCAGGTGACCACCCTGCTGCTGGAGACTCATCAGCTCGAGCCCTATCGCACCGATCTGCTCATCTCGGCGGCCAACGCCCAGATCTACAACGGCAACGTGGAGAGGGCCATCGCCCTGTTCGAGCAGGCCCTCACCGCCGCGCCGGACGATCTGGACATCAACACTTATCTCGCCACCTGGCTGCGCTTCAAGGGCGATCAGGCCAAGTCCGATGGCTACGTCAAGCGGGTCGGCGAGCTCAACGCCGGTCGCGCCGCCGATCTGCAGCGGCTGTTCGCCACCGTGGACCGGGTGGTCGCCACCCCCCTCAAGGAGCGTCAGGGACGGGGCGAGAAGAAGGGGCGCCGCGCCATCGTCACTCTGGGCTATGCCCTCAATCCCGATGGCTCCATGAACGATATCCTGCTGGGGCGCCTCGAGACCACCCGCGCCCTGGCCCAGGCCGATCCGGCGGCCCTCGTCATCCTCACCGGCGGCGTGCCCCAGAACCGCCAGACCGAGGGCAAGCTGATGGCGGACTGGCTGGCGAAGAAGGGCATCGACCGCTCCCGCATCATCGAGGAGAACTACGCCACCAGCACGGTGGAGAACGCCCTCTACAGCGGCTATGCCCTCGCCCGCCACGAGATTGAATACGCCACTCTGGTGAGCTCGGCGAGCCACGTGCGCCGGGGCCAGACCCTGCTGGAAATCGCCTGCTGGCAGAGCGGCCCGGCCACTATCCGCATCGACAGCGTCGCCTACCCGGACAAGCCCCTCTCGGCGCTGGCCAAGGCGAGCCCCGAGGAGCTGCTCGGCATCTACCGCGACGCCCTGCGCACCTATGGCCTCTGGAGTTACCGCTCGGCCCCGCTGGTGGAGCGCTGATCCCATGGCATGACGCCCAGTAAAAAGCCCGTCAAATGGCGGGCTTTTTCATCTCTAATGGGCCTGGGTGTCGCTGGCGGGTATCAGCCCTTGAGCGCCAGCCACAATGGTGAAGCCCTCCAAGGCCAGGCGGGCTTTGGGCGCTGGCGGGGTATCAGCCCTTGAGCTCCAGCACTGTGGTGAAGCCCCCGAAGATCATGCGGGCGCCATCGAAGGGCATGGTCTGGTGCATGGGGCTGGCCGGATCCATCCTGGGGTCCTTCATCATCTTGGTCATGGCCTCATCCCGCACCGCCTTGCTCGGCCACTCCACCCAGGAGAAGACCACGGCTTCGTCCTCCTTGGCCGCCACCGCGCGGTAAAAGTCGGTCTGCTTGCCGTGGGGTACGTCATCCCCCCAGCACTCCAGCACCCGGGTGGCGCCATATTCGAGAAAGATGGGGTCAAACAGCCCCGCATGATCGATCAGGGCCTGTTTGTTGACCGTGGGCACAGCGATCACGAATCCGTCTACATATGACATGAGAGGTTCCTCCTGTGGTTGAGGATCTCAGCATAGCAGCCGTGCCCCTGGCCGCCCTCAGAGGGACACCAGCCGTTCCAGATCGCTGCGGGTCAGGCGCTTGCTGTCCACCTTCACGTAGAGGGAGTGCTCCTCGCGCACCAGCAGCACGTCGCTCACTCCGTCGCAGGCGCGGATCCGCTGCTCCAGCGCCGGGGTGGCCTCGACCCCCTCCGGCAGTACGATGCGCAGGCTGCTGACGTAGGGAGGCTCCGCCATGGTGAGGCTGACCCCGAACCAGAGCAGGGCCAGCACGGCGCAGCCGCCAAACACCAGAGGGCCGCCCCCCAGACTGTAGAGCAGGCCCCCGAGGCTGCCGCCGATGGCAACCCCGAGGAACTGGCTGGTGGAGTAGACCCCCATGGCGGTCCCCTTGTAACCCGGCGGGGACTCCTTGCTGATCAGCGACGGCAGCAGCGCCTCCATCACGTTGAAGCCGACAAAGAAGAGCTGCAGCCCGGCGAGCAGACCCCAGAGCTGCAGACCTGCCTGCCAGAGCACCAGCTCGGCGGCCAGCATCACCAGCACGCACCCGATGAAGACCCGCTTCATCTGGCGGTGCTTCTCGGCATAGATGATGAAGGGCACCACACTCACGAAGGCGACCAGCATGGTGACCAGATAGGCCTGCCACTGGTGCTCCCGAGCCAGCCCCGCTTGTTCGAGCAGGGGCGGCAGCGCCACGAAGCTCGACATCAGCAGGGTGTGAACGCAGAGGATGCCGAGGTTGAGCTTGAGCAGGCGCGGATTGGTGAGCACGGTGCGAAAACCGCCGCGCACCATGGCGGACTCGCGATTCTGCAGGTGAGCCGCCGGGGTCGGCACCACCCAGATCACCATGGCGATGGCCGCCAGCGCCAGCAGGGCGATGAGCCAGAACAGCCCGGAGAGTCCCACCGCCTGGGTGATCAGGGGGCCTGTCACCATGGCGATGGCAAAGGTGATGCCAAAGCTCACCCCGATGAAGGCCATGGCCTTGGTGCGATTCTGCTCCCGGGTGAGATCCGACAAGAGCGCCATGACGGCGGCGGAGATGGCGCCGCTCCCCTGCAGGGCGCGCCCGACGATAACCCCCCAGATGGAGTCGCTCAGGGCGGCGATGACACTGCCTGCCGCAAACATCAGCAGGCCGCCGACGATGAGGGGCTTGCGGCCGATGCGATCGGAGAGCAGGCCGAAGGGGATCTGGAACAGCGCCTGGGTCATGCCGTAGATGCCGATGGCAAGACCGATGAGCGCCTCCGAGGCACCCGCCAGGGACATGCCGTAGGTGGTCAGCACCGGCAGGACCATAAACATGCCGAGCATGCGCAACGAGAAGACGGAGCCGAGCGCCCAGGTCGCGCGGCGCTCGCCCCTCGTCATGGTGAAATCATTCATGATGGCCTCGATAGGTCAGGGAGAGGAGACAGATAGGGGCGGATGACAAGGCACGCCACACCCGAAAAAGCCGACAAGGTGCCCCGTGGGGCGGGCCTCATAATAACAGAGCCGGGAAGGTTCCCGGCTCTGGATTTCATGTATTTAGGGGTGCAGTTCACACTATCAGGGCAGCATGCTCACCAGCACGGGCGCTGCGTCCGGCTGGAAGTCCACCGACATCATCACGCTCAGACAGGTGAAGATGATGACGACGATGGAGAACATGTCAGCTCCAGCCTCAGGGCAGCATGCTCACCAGCACGGGCGCTGCGTCCGGCTGGAAGTCCACCGACATCATCACGCTCAGGCAGGTGATGGTGACGATGGAGAACATGAACAGCTTGCGCGCCCAGAGGGAGTCATCCACCGCCGCCTTGTAGCCAGACAGCGCCATCCCCAGCCACCAGACGCTCACCGCGGTGGCGACGATCAGGTACTTGTAACCGGCGTAACCGCCGAGGAACAGCATCAGGGTCGGCACCATGAACGCCAGTATGTAGAGGGTGATGTGGTGCTTGGCCACAGAAATGCCCTTCACCACCGGCAACACGGGTATGTTGGCGGCCTGGTAATCCTTGAAGCGGAAGATGGCAATCGCATAGGAGTGCGGCATCTGCCACAGGCTGAAGATCGCCAGCAGGATAAGCGCCCCCGAGTCGAACTGGCCGCTCACCGCGCAGTAGCCGATGACGGGTGGCGCGGCGCCAGAGAGGCTGCCGACCAGGGTGCCATAGACAGAGTGACGCTTCATGTAGAGGCTGTAGACCCCCACATAAACCAGGAAGCCCAGCACCGCCAGCAAGGCGGCCAACGGGTTGGCCGCAAAGTAGAGCAGTGCAATGCCCGCAACGCCCAGCGCCGTCGCATACCAGAGCGAGACGCCCGGCGCGATCAACCCCTTCACCAGGGCGCGGTTCTTGGTGCGCTCCATGATGCAGTCGATGTCCCGGTCGATGTAGTTGTTGAACACGCAACCGGAGGCCACCACCAGTGACACCCCCACCATGGTCAGGATGAACAGGGGCACATCCAGGCTCCCCTTCGAGGCCAGCAGGAAGCCGCCGATAACCGAGATGAGGTTACCGAAGATGATGCCCGGCTTGGTCACTTGCAGGTATTGCTTCATCATCACATCAACCCGCTCAGTGAACCATCATGTTGATGTTGAGGTTGTACATGATCCACAGGGAACCCACGACCACGATGGCGATGATGAGCACGGTAAAGACCAGTGCCACCAGGTTCCAGCGCTCCTCGGAGGAGGTGTTCATGTGCAGGAAGTAGATCAGGTGCACGAAGATCTGCACCACCGCCATGCCGACCACGGTGCCGAGCACCATGGCATGGGACGCGGAGCCATCCATCACCATCCAGAACGGGATTGCGGTCAAGATGAGTGACAGCACGAAGCCTGTCATGTAGGACTTGACGCTGCCGTGGCTGGCGCCGTGATTGTCAACGGAATGAGTGCTCATTTACATGACCCCCTTCAGATAGGTTCTGACACTGTCGTGGCTGGCACAGTCAATATTGTCAACGGAATGACTCATTTACATGACCCCCATCAGATAAACCACGGTGAAGACGCAGATCCACACCACGTCCAGGAAGTGCCAGAACAGGCTCAGGCACATCAGGCGAGTGCGGTTGCGCTCGGTCAGCCCCTTCTTGGTGATCAGGACCATCATCACGATGATCCAGATAAGGCCGCTGGTGACGTGGATACCGTGGGTACCGACCAGGGTGAAGAAGGCGGACAGGAAGCCGCTGCGATCCGGGCCCACATCATTGACGATTAGATGATGGAACTCGTAGATCTCCATGGCGATGAAGCCAGCGCCAAGAATGAAGGTGACCAGCAGCCAGGTGTTGACCGCCGAGACCTTGTTCTTGTTCATGGCCAGCATGCCGAACCCGAAGGTGATGGAGCTCAGCAGCAGCAGCATGGTTTCGGCGAACACGAACGGCAGTTCGAAGATGTCCTTGCCGGTGGGGCCGCCGGCAGTGCCGTTGACCAGGACTGCATAGGTTGCGAACAGGGTCGCGAACAGGATGCAGTCACTCATCAGGTAGATCCAGAAGCCGAACACCTTGGTGGCACCGGCATCATGGTGCCCATCCTCATGGGCACCGTGAGAGTGATGTAGAACGTCAGTCGCCATGGAGTTAAGCCACCTTGTTGATATTGTCGAAATGCTGACCTTCGATGCGCTCGATCTCGTCAACCTGTACGTAGTAGTCCACATCGTCGTTGAAGCTGTGGATGATCCAGGTGGCGATCATGCCGACGAAGCCGGCGATGGCCATCCACCAGATGTGCCAGATCATGGCAAAGCCAAACACCACGCTGAAGGCGGCGATGATGACACCGGCACCTGAGTTCTTCGGCATGTGGATGGGAGCGTACTTGGCCGGCTGGCGATAGGCGCTGCCGTCCTCTTTCGCTTCCCAGAAGGCGTCCAGACCGGTCACCTTGGGCTCGATGGCGAAGTTGTAGAAGGGCGGCGGAGAGGAGGTGGCCCACTCCAGGGTACGGCCACCCCAGGGATCGCCGGTCCAGTCACGGTTCTTCTCGCGGTCACGGATACTGACCACGACCTGGATCAGCTGGCACAAGACACCGATGGCGATGAGGCCGGCGCCGCAGGCGGCAACCACCAGCCAGCCGTGGAACTCGGGATCGATGTTCTGGCTGACACGACGGGTCATGCCCATGAAGCCCAGCACGTAGAGCGGCATGAAGGCCACGAAGAAGCCGGTGATCCAGAACCAGAACGCACGCTTGCCCCAGACGTCATCGAGCTTGAAGCCGAACGCTTTCGGGAACCAGTAGGTGATACCGGCGAAGCAACCGAACACCACGCCGCCGATGATGACGTTGTGGAAGTGGGCAATCAGGAACAGGCTGTTGTGCAGCACGAAGTTGGCGGCCGGCACGGAGAGCAGTACCCCTGTCATGCCACCCACGGTAAAGGTGATGATGAAGCCGACGGTCCACAGCATGGGCGAGGTGAACTCGATGCGACCGCGGTACATGGTGAACAGCCAGTTGAAGATCTTCACCCCGGTCGGGATGGAGATGATCATGGTGGTGATGCCGAAGAAGGCATTCACGTTGGCGCCAGACCCCATGGTGAAGAAGTGGTGCAGCCAGACCACGAAGGAGAGCACTGTGATTGCCACGGTCGCCCACACCAGGGAGGTGTAGCCGAACAGCTTCTTCTTGCAGAAGGTCGCCACCACTTCGGAGAAGATCCCGAACACCGGCAGCACCAGGATATACACCTCGGGGTGACCCCAGGCCCAGATCAGGTTGATGTACATCATCATGTTGCCACCCATGTCATTGGTAAAGAAATGGGTACCCAGATAGCGGTCTGCGGTGAGCAGGGCGATGGTGACGGTCAGGATCGGGAAGGAGGCGATGATCAGGATGTTGGCGCACAGGGCGGTCCAGGTGAAGACCGGCAGACGCATCATGGTCATGCCGGGGGCACGCATCCGGATGATGGTGGCAAAGAAGTTCACGCCGGTCAGCAGGGTACCTAACCCTGAAATCTGCAGACTCCAGATCCAGTAATCGACCCCGACCCCGGGACTGAACTCCAGCCCCGACAAGGGCGGATAGGCCAGCCAGCCGGTCTGGGCGAATTCACCGACCCCGAGGGAGACGTTGATCAGCACCACGGCCGCGGCGGTAAACCAGAAGCTCAGGTTGTTCAGGAAGGGGAAGGCGACGTCACGGGCACCGATCTGCAGCGGCACGACGATGTTCATCAGGCCGATCACCAGCGGCATGGCCACGAAGAAGATCATGATGACGCCGTGGGCGGTGAAGATCTGATCGTAGTGGTGCGCGTTCAGGTAGCCTTCGCTACCGGCGGAGGCCATGACCTGCTGACCACGCATCATGACCGCATCGGCGAAGCCGCGCAGCAGCATGACCATGCCCAGAATGAGATACATGATACCGAGGCGCTTGTGGTCTACCGAGGTGAACCACTCTTTCCACAGATATTGCCACTTGCCGTAATAAGTGATGAGACCGGCAAGCGCCAGCCCACCCAAGATGATACCGGCTATCGTGACCATGATGATGGGTTCATGGTACGGAACAGCCTCGAGTGTCAATTTTCCAAACATCGATTATTCCTCGGATCCTGCTTTCACACTCTTGTCAGCCATGGACGTGGCCATGTGTCCGGCATGCTCGTCGTGACTCATGGCCGCGTGGTCCATGGGTTCTGCTTTCGCGGCGTCATGCTTCATGGCCTCGTGGTCCATGGCGCCATCTTTTGCAGCGTCATGGCCGCCATGGGACATGCCGCCCATGAACTTGTTGATCACATTGACGAACAGCTTGGGATCGGCGCTGGCGAAGTACTCAACCGGGTGGTTTTCGCTCTTCTTGGCCAGGGCATCGAACTCACCCATGGTGCTCAGCATCTTGGGCGACTGTTTCACCTTGGCGACCCAGGCATCGAAACCGGCCTGGTCCTGGGTGGCAATCGCCTTGAACTTCATGCCAGAGAAACCGGCACCGCTGTAACTGCCGGAGATCCCCTTGTACTGACCCGCCTCGTTGGCAATCAGGTGCAGCTTGGTCTGCATCCCGGCCATGGCGTAGATCTGACCGCCCAGCTGGGGGATGAAGAAGGAGTTCATCACTGTGTCTGAGGTCACCCGGAAGTTGATCGGGGTGTTGACCGGGAAGGCCAGCTCGTTGACCGAGGCGATCCCCAGCTCCGGATAGACGAACAGCCATTTCCAGTCCAGCGAAATCACATCGACCTGGATCGGCTTGACGTCAGATTCCAGCGGCTTGTAGGGGTCGAGGGAGTGGGAGGTTTTCCAGGTAATCACCGCCAGGATGGCGACAATAATGACAGGCACGGTCCAGACGACCGCTTCAATCTTGTTGGAGTGGGACCAATCCGGGGTGTATTTGGCAGTGGTATTGGATGCTCTGTATTTACGAGCAAATGCCACCGTCATAATAATCACAGGAATCACCACGATTAACATCAACCCGAGTGCGGTCAATATCAGTGACTTCTGCTCCAGACCAACCTGCCCCTTGGGGCTCATCAGTGCCATGTCGCAGCCACTCAGCAAGCCAGCGGTTGCCATCAACAGCAAAGCGCCCAAGCCCCTCTTTACTTCAAAAGGTCTCATGCAATGTCCTCATCGTTTCAAGGCTTATTGGTATAATAAAAATGCCGCATTTTATTGCATCAGACCGGCATGTGAACAACATGAAAAATTAATCCCGAAATTGTTTTAAGACTGGTGACAACAGGTATCAGATGTTAATCGCTTGACAGTGACCAATTTATTAAATTCACAGTTCATCAATTCATCTTCCATTAATTTATCCCCTCGCCAAAATCGCTCACCAATTAATCAAAATGACCCATTACCCTTATTTTCAGAGGGATAAACAGGGCAAAAAAGAGCCATTCAACCCCCTCTTGATGCACAAGCGCCATCACCATTCCTTGATCTGGATGCGCATATTCCGAGGTGGAATAAAAAAATAATTAATCAAACGAATGTATGATTAACTTCCCGGGACCGATGGAGGTGCAGAAGGGGCTGCCCTGTCTGAGGCCCGCCATGAAAAACGGGCCTCATACAAGGCCCGTTGACGACAACACCCCACCACTGCGTCTCCCTCAGGGGTGTTTATGCTCCATTCGGGTCGCCACGGCGATCCGGTTCCAGGCATTGATGGTGACCACCTGCATCAAGCACTGGGCCAGCAGGGTTTCCCCAAGCAGGGCCAGGGCCTGTTGGTAGGTCTCCTCGGTGAGCCCTCGCTCGCCGATCAGGGTCACCTCGTCGGTCAAGGCCAGCACGGCCCGCTCCCGCTCGTCGAACAGCGGGGATTCGCGCCAGGCGGCCAGCGCCAACAGGCGCTGCGGGCTGTCACCGTGTTTCATGGCCACCTCGGCGTGCATCTCGATGCAGTAGGCGCAGCCGTTGAGCATGGAGGCCCGCAGCTTGATGAGCTCCTTGAGCGACAGGGGAATATCGGTCCCGCCGAGATAGGCTTCGAGCCCCATCATGGCCGAGACGGCGGCGGGTACCTGGCTGGCAAGCTGGATACGATCTGACATGGCAATACTCCTGAGGTGAGCGCCCCCCTTGGGCGATGAGCACATTGTTCACACTTTCATCCATGGATAGAATACCGCCATAACCTGCAACAGTTTTGCGTTTATCGCAAAGGTATACCCATGCTGGATCGCGTCCGCATCCTGGCTCAGGTGGTGGAATCGGGAAGTTTCTCCCGGGCCGCCCGGGCCCTCAACCTGGCCCCCTCCTCGGTGACCCGCACCATAGATGCGCTGGAGCAACAGCTGGGGATCCCCCTGTTCAAGCGCAGCACCCGCCAGCTGGTGCTGACCGAGCAGGGGGAGTACTTCCTCGCCCGCTCCATCCCCCTGCTGGAGGAGGCGGATCAACTGGTGCAGTCCCTGCAGCCCCTGCCGGCGGCGCCAGAGGGCCCGCTTCGGGTCTCGGTGTTCGAGAGCTTCGGCGCCGCCTGGCTGGCGCCGCGCCTGCCGGCCTTCCTGGCCCGCTACCCCGGGGTGCGGCTCGAGATCGAGCTCGACAACCGGCTGGTGGATCTCGACGCCGAAAACGTGGACCTGGCGGTGCGCATCGGGCGCCCCGTGGACAGCGGCCTCCATGCCCGCCACCTGCTCACCAACCGGACCCTGCTGGTTGCCTCCCCCGCTTATCTGGCGCGCCATGGCGAGCCCGCCCATCCCGATGAACTGGCACACCACAACTGCCTCATCCGCGGCCATGGCCGCCAGCGCCAGCACTGGTATTTCCGGCAAGGGGCGCAGCGGCACAGGGTCGCGGTGCGGGGCAACCTCGCCTCGGTCGGCGGCACGCCGCTGCTGTGCGCGGCCCAGGCGGGCACCGGCATCTTGCTGCTGTCGAGCTGGATGGTGCAACAGGGGATCGACGATGGCACTCTGCAGCCGCTGTTGCCGGACTGGCAGGCCTCCCCGTATGAGGATCGCCATGACGAGATCCATGCGGTCTTTCGCGGCGGCCGCTTCTTGAAGCCCCAGACCCGCGCCTTCATCGACTTTCTGATCGAGGTGATGAAGCCCCTGCAAGTGCCGCGCTGATGACTGCGTCCTGGCCATGACTTATGGGAAAAGCAAACGCCGGGCAGAGTGCCCGGCGTCCGGTGTGAACAGCACGTTCAGCGGAAGAGTTCAGCCCGCGGGTTCAGCGAGCATTGCGCCCATCCGGGGGTGAGGTGACGCCGCGATAATCCCCATAGGGGAAGACGCTGCGCAGGCGCTGGGCCACGGGCTCAGGGATGGAGCGGGAGAAGACCAGCCTGACCCCGTTGCCATCGCGCTGACCCAGGATGCGCCCCCGTACCGGCTCCTGCTGCAGGATCTGCTTGGCCTGGGCCAGGAAGCGCGGCGGCACAGAGCCTCGCTTCAGCAGTACCTTGCCAGGCTGCAACCGGATCTCGAACAGGGCGCCCCGCCCCAGCTTCATCAACCACCAGATGAGGGCTATCGCCACCAACAAAGACAACCAGGCCATCCGCTTGCTCCTTGAATACCTCAGTTTTCGTCAGTATAGGCCAGCGTCGGCTGGCAATTATTTGGCGAGCCTCACGCTTTGTCCATCACGCTGGCGAGCGTCTCAGCAATCCTTCCCCCAGGCCACCAGCGTCTCACGATAGAGCGCCAGCAGGGCCTGATCCCGCACCGCCACCCCGACCCGCTGGGCCGGGTAACCCGCCCACTCATCGTGGGGGTGGGACTTGCCGTCGAACTTCTGCAGGGTGTGGCCGATGGCGGGACCATGGTCGATGACCCGTACCGGGCCCTCCCGCAGGGTGAACAGCTCGGGATCGATCACATAGGCGATGGCGGACGGATCGTGCACGTGGCAACCATTGAGGCCGATGCGCTCGGAATAGAAGCGCAGGTAGAAGCGGCTCACCGCCCACAGGAAGCGGCCGGGCTCACCGGCATCGTCCCGCAGGGCATCCAGGTAGGCACTGCTGAAGAAGCTCTGCTGGGTCACGTCCAGCCCGATGATCACCACGGGCCAGGGGGCAGTGAACACCCGATCGGCCGCCTCGGGATCGTCGTGAATGTTGGCCTCGGCATAGGGGGTCACGTTGCCGCGATGGCCGTTGACGCCAAAGGCGCCCCCCATCACCACCACCTGCTTCACTAGCGCGGTGATCTCGGGGGCGGCCTCGAGCGCCAGCGCCAGATTGGTGAGGGGCCCGATTGTCACCAGGGTGATCTCGCCGGGGTTGGCCTTCACCGTCTCGACGATGTATTGCCAGGCCGGGCGAGGATCCGGCGCCAGGGTCACCTCCCCCGCCTCCACATCCCCCAGCCCGCTCGGGCCGTGCACCACAGTGGTCGGCCCCACGGGTTCGCGCAGCAGTGGCGCGGCGGCGCCCTGGGCCACCTCCGCCCTCATACCGTATTTCTGCTTGAGCCAAAGGGCGTTGCGGGTCCCGTTCTCTATGGTGGCGTTGCCAAACACAGTAGTGATGGCGAGCAAGTCGATGGCGGGGTGGGCCTCGGCAAAGAGTATTGCCATGGCGTCGTCGATACCGGGATCGGTATCCAGAATGATCTTGTGGGTCATGGGGCCTCCATACGGCAGAAGTGCCAGTGTAGCGACCTCGAGCCCGTTTAACAGCGTCAGGATCACAGCCTCGACCTTTGACTCCCCCACACTCCGCCGATCGGCGACATCTTGAGCACCTCATCCAGGAGCCTGTGATGGTCAGGGGCCGGAGTGACGACATTCTGGACAGTCGGACCGTCCCCAGCCCCCCGCGCCTTGTGAGCAGGCCTGCGGGATGGTATCACTTGGCCTCACTCTCCCACTCCTCGTCGAGGCGCCAACGTGATCACCCTGATTAAAGAGTCTGACCAGCTGAAGATGCCCTGGAAAAACAAGCAGGGCACCACGGCCCAGATCCTTGTCTCCCCCCCGGGCTCGAGCCTGGACAAGCTCGATTTTGACTACCGGCTGAGCTCTGCCCCCATCAAGGCGGCGGGCCCCTTCTCCAAATTTCCCGGTTATCAGCGCATCCTGCTGCCCGTCAGCGGCGCCGGTTTCGTGCTCAACGGCCACCCCTATGCCACCTTCGAGGCGGCCCATTTCAGCGGGGATGATGAGACCCACTGCGAGCTGCTGAAAAAGGAAGTGACGGATCTGGGGCTCATCTACGACCCGAAACGCCTCAGCGCCAACGTGCGAGTGCTCAATGTGCCCTTCCCCCTGACCCTCACCCTGGAGGCGGACAAGACCTACCTCTGCCACCTGCTGAGCGGTCAGCTCGAGGTGGCAGGCCAAGCCGTGGCCATCAACGAGACCTTGGTGGTCAAGGGGGAAGAGAGCATACGACTGGAGTGCCAGAAGAAGACGGCCATCGCCTTCTTTACTCTGCAGCCGATCGGCTAAACAACAGGCAGGATCAGCGTTTGGGAGCCCGGCCTCCACTATCGAGGCAAGCCTGCATGCTGTCGTAGGGTTCGTAGTACTTGGTGCGGCTGTAGTAGGTGCCGCCCTTGGGATGGCAGATGCCGTTGCGGCTCTTCTTGACCGGGGGCTCCGCCGCCAGCGCGATGGCACACATCAGCAGCAGGCAGCAGCCGAGCACCCATTTGACTGCTCTCATTCTCTCTATCCGTTCGGTTCATCGGCGGGACGCTGGCCCGTTTGCGGCCCAGTCTATCTCATTGATTCTCCGGCTACCGCCGGTCAGATCATGAAAAGAGACGCTTATTCACCGCCCTTCTCCCCCCGATGTAAACCCCAATGAAAAAGCCGGGAGATCCCGGCTTTTTAATGTCATGACAGGCAAAGCGGCTTAGCCGACCTTGAAAGCGCCCTTCATCATGGCGAAGTGGCCGGGGAAGGAGCAGAAGAAGGTGAGATCCTTGCCTGCCAGCCCGTCGGTCTTGAAGGTGACACTGGTGCTCTCGCCGCCGCCCACCAGCTTGGTGTGCGCCAGTATCCTGGCATCGTCCTTGGGCAGGTAGTCATGATCGACACCGGCGCTCATGCCCGCGGTGGCGACGGCCTGATAGTCGGCGGTGTTGGCCAGCACCCAGTTGTGACCCATGTTGGCCACCGGCAACTTGCCCGTGTGGTTGAGAGTCACCGTCACCTCCTTGCAAGTGGCCGGCACGCTCATCTCTTTGAGGTTGTACTGCATGGCGTCATTGCCTTCGATGACCAATGCGCACTCATCGGCCAGCACCGGGGCTGCCAGTGAACTCAGAAGCAGCAGGGTTAACACCTTTTTCATCATCTTCTCCTTTGATTGACGAGGAATGGCAACACCCTTGTCTGGCGAATCGCTCGGCGACACGCTAAAGATGCTGTCATGATCGATCTTCATTGTACCCAAATGTCACCGGATGGCAGCGGCTTTTGCTCAAAGCTGCGGACCAGGTCACTCCCGGGGTCCATTGAACTGTGGAACAGATTTGCCGGCGTCACCCCGCCGCGGCTTAATTATTTCCACCCAGACCCGGCGCCCGGGGCTCGTCAATTGCGGCGCCCTTGGCTAAGCTGCTCCCCCGTCGATGACTCCCGCGAGAATGCAAGATGAAGACCCTCTCCCTGGCCCCCCGCGGCCTGCTGCTCTCCCTGACGCTGCTGTTGACCGCCTGTCAGCCGGCGCCGACCCAGACCCGCATTCAGGGCAACACCATGGGCACCTACTATGCGGTGACCCTGAGCGACCCCTTCCCCGGTGGCCAGGCCGCGCTGCAGGGGGAGGTCGATACCCTGCTGGCGCGCATCAACCAGGAGATCTCCACCTATGATCCTGGCTCCCTCATCTCCCGCTTCAATCAGGACGCAGGCAAGGCCCCCATGGTCATACCGGCCAGCATGGCCAGGATAGTGCAGCAGGGCATGGATGCGGGGCGCCTCACCCAGGGCAAGCTGGACGTCACAGTGGGCCCCCTGGTCAACCTGTGGGGCTTCGGGCCGGACAAGCGCCCGGTCAAGCGGCCCACCGCAGAGCAGATTGCCAAGGCGCGGGAGCGAGTCGGCATCGACAAGCTCAGCCTGACGCCGCAAGGGGAGCATTTCCTGCTCGGCAAGGCCATCCCCGACCTTTATCTGGATCTCTCCACCCTGGGGGAAGGGGCGGCGTCCGACGAAATCGCCGCACTGCTCGAGCGCAAGGGGGTGCACAACTATCTCGTCGAGGTGGCGGGCGCCGTGCGCAGCAAGGGGCACAACGACAAGGGCAACCCCTGGCGGGTGGCCATAGTCGAGCCCTCGGACAGGCCGGGCGCCATCGAGGATGTGGTCACCCCGAACGGCATGGCCCTCAGCACCGCAGGCAGCTATCGCAACTATTACGAACTCGATGGCCGACGCTACTCCCACATCATCGATCCCGCCACTGGCGAGCCCGTCACCCACAAGCTGGTCTCCGCCAGCGTCATCACCCCGACCGCGCTCGAGGCCGACGCCCTCGATACCGCCCTCATGGTGATGGGGCCGGAGCAGGCGATGGCCTTTGCCACCGAGCACAAGCTGGCGGTCTATCTCATCGAGAAGACGGATCAGGGGTTTGCGGCGCGCCACACCCCGGAGTTCGCCCCCTATCTGGTGCGCAGCCAGCCATGAGCAACGAGGCCCCGCAATGCGGGGCCTCTTCATGACGGACGGCTATTCGATGGGGACCCGATGGGGCGCCGGGGTGACCGCCTGTTTGGGCAGTTGCAACGTGAGGATGCCGTTGTCGAAGCGGGCGCTGACCTTGTCCGGCGCCACCTCCACCGGCAGTTCGACGGTGCGTGACACGCTGCCATAGTAGCGCTCGCTGCGCAGAGCCCTGTCTTCCTTGTTCTGACTGTCGTGCTGGCGGATCTCCGCCTTCAGGGTCACCAGCTTGCCGTGCACGTCCACGTGGATGTCCTCCTTGGCCACCCCGGGCAACTCGGCTTGCAGCAGGTAACCGCCGTCGCTTTCCCTCAGATCCAGCTTGATCTGGCTGGGCAGGGGATCCCCGTGCAAGGGCCGGATGTAGAAACCGGAGGCCATGTCGTGGAACAGGTCATCAAACAGGCTGGTTCGGCTCGGTAGCAAACTCATTTGATTCCTCCTTATGGTGCGGGTAAAACATCGGCGGGCCCGCTGCCCGTCTGCAGATCGCCGGGATCTGCCTCCCTTCAAGTCTAAAAAATGGATGGAACCGCGCCACTGTCATCTCGTGCCCGGTTGACGGAGATCAAGTACGCGCCATGATTTTTTGCGGCCCGGCTCTGCGCTCGGCGGGAAAAACGGGGACCCTTCCCATGTTCAATTGCCTGCCTGCGGACTTTGGTGGCACACTTCTCCCACCAGCCCGCAGCGCCTCGATGCAAGACAGATGCAGACACCGGATCCCGCACCAGAGAAGAAAGCACAGCCCAAACCCAGGCGCATCCTGCTGGTCAACGAGCAGCGATCCTTCCAGATGATGATGAAGGCAATGCTGATCAACATCGGCATCAGCCGCATCACCTACATCAATTCCGCCGACGAGGCGCGCCGTCGCTGCCAGAAAGAGAGCTTCGACATCTATCTGCTCGACTACGAGCTGGGGGCGGGGGAGAACGGCCGCCAGTTGCTGGAGAGCCTGCGGGATCAGCAGCTGATCCCACCCCAGAGCGTGGTGATCATGGTCAGCAGCGACAGCTCCCGCGCCATGGTGCTGAGCGCCCTTGAAGCCGAGCCCGACGAATACCTGATGAAACCCTTCTCCCAGGAGCAGTTCTCGTTTCGCTTGAAGCGCGCCCTCGCCCGCCGCCAGGCCCTGGAGAGCGTCTTTACCGCCCTCACCCGGGATGACCTGCCAGCGCTGGTCGAAGCCTGCGCCAGGCAGGCCGATGCGGCGCCGCGCTTCGCCAACTTCTGCCGCTGCCTGCAGGCCGACACCCAGCTCAAGCTCGGCCAGGCCAAGGAGGCGCGCAGCCTGATGCGCCAGCTGCTGGCCGCCCAGGAGAACAGCTGGGCCAGACTGACTCTGGGCAAGGCCTGCTACCGTCTGGCGCTCTATGACGAGGCGGTGAGCCACCTGCAGGCGACGCTGAAGAATACCCCCCTGATGGTGGAGGCCCATCTCTGGCTGGCGGAGTCCCTGCTCTCCCTGGGCAAGGAGGAGCTGGCCCAGCAGGAGCTGCGCCGGGCGGTGGACATCTCCCCCCAGTCGGTGCAGCTCTCCCGCCGGCTGGCAGAGGTGTGCCTGCTGCGCCACGACTACGGCCAGGCCAAGGATGTGTTGCTCTCCCTCATCGACCTGTCGCGCAACTCCATCCATCGCACGCCCCACTACCTGGGGGCCTACATCCAGACCCTGACGCTCTATGCCCTCAACAGCAACGACGGCTATCACATCGCCAATCTGCAAAAGCAGGTGAACTCCGCCCTGTCGCGCATTCGCGATTCCCTGATGATGTCGGAGTTCAACTACCCGGTGTTCGAGCAGATCTGTCAGGCCAGGGTCCGGATTGCCTTGGGAGAACTGCTCAAGGGCAAGAAGATGCTCTATCGCGCCAACCAGAACTGGCTGGACAAGCCCGAGACCATGCCCCCCGCCCTGCTCGGCGAGACCATACTCGCCCTCTACCAGCTCGGGGAGTTCGAGTACGCCGAGAGCCTGCAATCCCTGCTGGCACAGGACGAAGACCGGCTGCTCACCACCTGCATCCAGGTGACCCGCGACGACAAGACGGTGCAGGAGCGCCGTCAGCGCTACCAGCAGCTCAACGATCTCGGCATCAAGGCCTACCAGAGCGGGGAGCTGGAGCAGGCCCTCGGCCATTTCCGCGAGGCCCTGCGCCGGGCGCCCGCCAATACCGGCGCCGCCCTCAACAAGATCCAGGTGCTGCTGCAACTGATGCAGAAGCACCGCAAGAGCCCGGAATTCGGCGCCGAGTGCAAGGAGACCCTGGAGGTGCTGGAGGGCATCCCCCTCAATCCCGCCCAGCAGGATCGCTTCCGCAAGCTGCGCCAGGAATTTAACCAGATAGCCTAACCAGCGGCGCGCCTCCCTCACCTATGCTGATACAGACTCAGGCAAGGAGGGGCGACAGCATGGGGATGTGCCGATACCTGGTGGCAGATGGCCGCCACTGCAGCGAAGAGGCGGGGGATCACGACCTGTGCCACTGGCACGACCCTCATGCCTCTCACTCATCCCCGGACACCGCCGCGGCGCTGGAGCACTATGTGCGCCAGGGAGGCCTGTGCCACGGTCTGCAACTGGCCCGCGCCGATCTCGCCGGTCTCAACCTGGTGAACAGAGAGGGGCCACAGGGGTTCCTGCTGGAGCAGTGCAACCTCTATCGCGCCAACCTGCGGGGGGCTCATCTCTACGGCATTCGCATCAAGGGCGGCAGCCTGATGAAGGCCGATGTCAGTGATGCCAACCTGCACTGCGCCGAGTTGCACGACGTCAACCTGCTCGGCATCCGCTGGAAGAACACCCGGCTCGACAACCTGGATACCGGCAGGCGCCTGATGCAGGACAGGAAGGGGCGAAGCGAGCGGGATCCGGTGCAGGCCCGCGTCTGGTTCAAGGAGGCGGAAGAGACCTATCGGGATCTGCGCAAGGCCTCGGAGGCCCAGGGGATCTTCACCATGTCCGGCCGCTACATCCAGCAGGAGCTCACCATGCGCCGCCTGCAGATGCCGTTCTGGTCCTATCACCGATTCGCCTCCTGGATAGTGGATCTCTTCTGCGGCTACGGCGAGGCCCCCATGCGGGTGGTGCTCTTCTCCCTGCTGCTCATCTTCATCTGCAGCATCTTCTACTTCTTCTGCGGCCTCAACTTCGCGGGCAACCACCTCATCTACCGCCCGGAGGCGACCCTCGAAGAGAACGCCATCTTCCTGCTGGAATGCCTCTACTACAGCGTGGTGACCTTCACCACTCTCGGCTACGGCGACTTCACCCCGGTCGGCCTCTCACGGATCTTCGCCGCCTTCGAGGCCTTCACCGGCAGCTTCACGCTGGCGCTGTTCGTGGTGGTATTTGTCAAAAAGATGACCCGCTGACAAGCTCTCCACACTCCTGCGGCGGGGCAGTAAACAGGTTGCCGATAACCCTATACCGGGCAGAGGAGCCGCGCCGAGCACAGCCCGGGAACTTGCATCCAGACCGGATTCCTAGTCCAATAGCGACTAATAAAAACGACATGAGCATCCCTGACATGAAGATCATCTCTTTCAATATCAATGGCCTGCGTGCCCGTCTTCATCAGTTGCAAGCCATCATCGACAAGCACCAGCCCGATGTGATCGGCCTGCAGGAGATCAAGGTCCACGACGAGGCCTTCCCGGTCGCGGACGTGGAGGCCATGGGCTACCACGTGGTCTTCCACGGCCAGAAGGGTCACTACGGGGTCGCCATCATGAGCAAGCAGGCGCCCATCGACGTGCAGAAGGGGTTCCCCACCGATCCCGAGGATGCCCAGCGCCGCATGATCATGGCCAGTTTCAAGCGGGAAGATGGCTCCCTCATCAAGGTGATGAACGGCTACTTCCCCCAAGGGGAGAGCCAGGATCACGAGACCAAGTTCCCGGCCAAGCAGAAGTTCTACGAGGACCTGCAGCACTACCTCGAGACCCACCACAGCCCGGACGACCAGATAGCGCTGATCGGGGATATGAACATCTCTCCCACGGATCTCGACATCGGCATCGGCGAGGCGAACCGCAAGCGCTGGCTGCGGGATGGCAAGTGCTCCTTCCTGCCCATCGAGCGTGAGTGGATGGAGCGGCTCAAAGGCTTCGGCCTCACCGACACCTTCCGCGCCGCCAACCCCACCGAGTGCGAGCGTTTCTCCTGGTTTGACTACCGCTCCAGGGGCTTTGACGAGAACCGTGGCCTGCGCATCGACCTCATCATGGCGTCCAATGCCCTCAAGGACAAAGTGACCGAGACCGGCATCGACTACGAGCTGCGCGGCATCGAGAAACCCTCCGATCACGCCCCCATCTGGACCTGCTTCGCCTGATCCCGGTGCCGGGCCTCCTGGCCCGGATCTCTGCCATCTCCCGACCCCAAGCCCCTGCCGATGCGGGGGCTTTTTTGTTTATAGCCCCGCCATTTCTTAATCCATATCAACTCTTTGGCAGAGCGGGTCTGCCATACCTTGACCTTCTCCTGTTGGTAAGGTTTACATTTCTCATATTCGTTACAGGAAAGATGCACCATGTTGTCATCGAGATTGCCCACAGAACTCATCGCCCGGCTATTGCTGGCGTTGTTGCTCGTCTGCAATCTCACCCTCTGCATCGGCTGGCATGGGGCAGCCACCGCCCTGCCAAGCGACGCATCCGGTTCCATCCTGACTCCGGCGCTGTCCCCCCTGTCTCATGGGCTGCACCAGAGCGAGCCGGTGCAGCACGCCGCCATGCACCAGGCCGACACAGCGTCCCTCTCCTGCCACGGGGGCCCCTTGAGTGAGGCGGCCCCATCGGGGGAGGAGTGCCAGATGCAGAGCGGCGTCTTTGGCGCCACCAGTGTGCCGCCCCTGCTCGGCCTGCTGCTGTCATTGCTGCTTCCGCTGTTGTTGCTGCCCCCTTCGTGGCATGTCGGTCCCCTGCTGGACAACTGGTTGCGGGATCCCTTCCTGCGCCTGCGTGGAACCCACCCCCCCTCCTGGCCCAGACGGCATCTGATGCTGTCCGTGCTGCGCCATTAGAAACCACTTCTCCCGTTAGCCCGGGCGATGGCGCTGCCATCGCCATGCCGTGCACGGCCGATCCGTCGGCCCTGCCCCCATTGTCGGCCAACCCAGTCCGCCGAGCGCCACGTGCCTGTTGCACCGCATCCGCTCACGGCCGGACGGCCCGATACGAGAGAAGAAGTACCATGTCATCACCCAAGACGTTCGCGCCCCGTAGCGCACTGTCCTCCCGCCCGCTGTGTGCCGGAGGCCTGTCATGAACAAGACCCTGTTAATGGCGGCGTTGCTGCTCGCCCTCGGCGCCGGCGGCGGCTACTGGGCCGCCAAACAGACCACGGATGGCGCCAGCGCCGAGAAGACGCCCCTCTACTGGGTCAACCCCATGGATCCGCGCGACAAGCGCGACGGCCCCGCCAAGGACAACATGGGGATGGACTTTATTCCCGTCTACGAGGAGCAGAAGAGCGGCTCGCCGGGCACCGTCACCATCAGCCCCGAGATCCAGCAGAACCTGGGGGTGCGGCTCACCAAGGTGGAACGATTGCCCATCCACCAGCAGATCGAGACGGTGGGCTACGTCGGCTATGACGAAGACCGGCTGGAGGCGGTCAACGCCCGCATGGCGGGCTGGATCCGCACCCTCGCCATCAAGAGCGAGGGGCAGCAGGTCAGCAAGGGAAGCCTGATTTACGAGCTCTACGCCCCGGATCTGGTCAATGCCCAGCACGAGTACCTGCTGGCGCTCAATACAGCCAACCCGCTGCTGCTGCGCGCCGCCGAGGGCAAGCTGAAATCCCTGCAGGTGCCGGCGGATCAGATAGCGGCCCTCAAGCGCAGCCGTCAGGTGCAGGAGACGGTGCGCATCTATGCCCCGAGCAGCGGTTATGTCTCCGAGCTCAAGGTGCGCGAGGGCCAGTACGTGGAGCCCGCTGCAGCGCTGTTCAACATCAGCACCCTCAAGCAGGTGTGGGTGAGTGCCGAGGTGTTCGAGCGCCAGGCGGCCCAGCTGAAGGTGGGTGATCCGGTCACCATGACCCTGGACTATGCCCCCGGCCGTCACTGGCAGGGCCGGGTCGATTACCTCTATCCGACCCTGGATGCCGCCACTCGCACCCTCAAGGTACGGCTGCGCTTCGCCAACCCCGACGAGTTCTTGAAACCCAATATGTTCGCCAAGGTGAGCATTCGCTCCGGGCAGGGGGAACCCCGGCTGGTGGTGCCGAGCGAAGCGGTGATCCGTACCGGCAGCCAGGACAGGCTGGTGCTGGCGCTGGGGGATGGCAGCTTCAAGTCGGTGGCCGTCACCCTGGGCCCGCAGTTTGGCGACAAGGTTGCCATCCAGGAGGGGGTTGAAGCGGGGGACAGCATCGTCAGCTCGGCCCAGTTCCTGCTCGACTCCGAATCGGCCATCGATTCGGACTTCCAGCGCATGACGGCGGTGCGCCCCGCCCAGGTGTGGACCCAGGGTGAGGTTGAAAGCATCGATCTCGCCAACCGCACCCTGATGGTCTCCCACCAGCCCATCCCCGAGTGGCAGTGGCCCGCCATGGAGATGGAATTCACCGTGGCCGAGGGGGTCGATATCAGCAAGCTGGCCGAGGGACAAACCCTCCATCTGCAGGTGATGCAGGAGGGGGATGAGTACCGCATCACCACCATCCATCAGGAGAAAGCGCCAGCAAGCGGCGACGCAGCTAAACCCGCGACGGATGAGATGGGCAAGATGGAAGGCATGGACCATAGCCAACACGATATGGGAGCCAAGTCATGATCCCTGCCATCATTTGCTACCTTGCCGACAAACAGGTTCAGCTCTCTGCACCAAATGAGCAAGGAGCCCAATCATGATCCCGTCGATTATTCGCTGGTCCGTGGGCAACCGCTTTCTGGTGCTGCTGCTGACCGTCATGCTTACCGCCTGGGGGCTCTGGTCGGTCAAGCAGACCCCGGTGGACGCCCTGCCGGATCTCTCCGACGTGCAGGTGATCATCAAGACGGCCTATCCGGGCCAGGCGCCCCAGGTGGTGGAGGATCAGGTGACCTACCCGCTCACCACCGCCATGCTGGCGGTGCCGGGGGCCACCACGGTGCGTGGCTACTCCTTCTTCGGCGACTCCTTCGTCTATGTGCTGTTTGATGACAACACCGACCTCTACTGGGCCCGTGCCCGGGTGCTGGAGTATTTGAGCCAGGTTGCGCCCAACCTGCCCGCCTCCGCCCGCCCCCAGCTCGGCCCCGATGCTACCGGGGTGGGCTGGGTCTACCAGTACGCGCTGGTGGACAGAACCGGCAAGCACGACTTGAGCGAGCTCACGTCGCTGCAGAACTGGTTGCTCAAGTTCGAGCTGCAGACGGTGGACGGCGTCTCCGAGGTCGCCACCGTGGGTGGCATGGTGCGCCAGTATCAGGTGCGGGTCGATCCCGACAAGTTGCGCGCCTACGGCATCCCGCTCTCCCTTATCGAGACTGCCATCCAGCAGGGCAACCAGGAGACCGGCGCCTCCGTCATCGAGATGGCGGAAGCGGAGTACATGGTACGCTCCAACGGCTATCTGAAAAGCGTTGAGGATCTGAAGCAGATCCCGCTCGGTACCAATGTGCGCGGCGCCCCGCTGCTGCTGGGCGATGTGGCGGATGTGGTCACCGGCCCCCAGAGTCGACGCGGCGTCGCCGAGCTTAACGGCGAGGGGGAAGTGGTGGGTGGCATCATCGTCATGCGTTTCGGCGAGAACGCCCAGCACACCATAGACGGGGTCAAGAAACGGCTCGCAGAGCTCAAAAGTAGCCTGCCGGAAGGGGTGGAGATCGTCACCGTCTACGATCGATCCGATCTTATCCAGCGCGCCATCGACAACCTCTCCGGCAAGCTGCTGGAGGAGTTCGCGGTGGTGGTGCTGGTCTGCCTCGCCTTCCTGTTTCACCTGCGCTCATCCCTGGTGGTGGTCATCTCCTTGCCCATCGCCATCCTGACCGCCTTCATCGTCATGCACCTGCAGGGGATCAACGCCAACATCATGTCGCTGGGGGGCATCGCCATCGCCATCGGCGCCATGGTGGATGGCGCCATCGTGATGATCGAGAACGTCCACAAGCATATGGAGCGCACCGAGCTGACGGAGAAGAACCGCTGGCAAGTGATCGTCGAGGCGAGCATCGAGGTGGGGCCCGCCATCTTCTTCTCCCTGCTGATCATCACCATCAGCTTCCTGCCAGTGTTTGCGCTGGAGGCGCAGGAGGGGCGGATGTTCCACCCGCTCGCCTACACCAAGACCTATGCCATGGCGGCGGCGGCCGCGCTCGCCATCACGCTGGTGCCGGTGATCATGGGCTACTTCATCCGTGGCAAGGTGCTGGCGGAGCAGGCCAACCCCCTCAACCGCTGGCTAAGCCAGGGCTATGTGCCGCTGCTCAAGGCCGTCTTGGCCCGTCCGAAAACCACGCTGGCCATCGCCGCCGTGGTGACGGTGGCGGGCTTCTGGCCCCTCAAGTACCTGGGCTCCGAATTCATTCCGCCGCTCGATGAGGGGGACATCATGTATATGCCCACCACCGCGGCCAATATCTCGGTGGGCAAGGCGCGGGAGATTTTGCAGCAGACCGACAAGCTGATTCGTACCGTGCCCGAGGTGCAGAACGTGTTCGGCAAGGCGGGGCGCGCAGAATCGGCCACCGACCCCGCCGATCTGGTGATGATGGAGACCAGCATCCAGCTCAAACCCCGTGACCAGTGGCGCCCCGGCATGACCCCGGAGAAGCTCAAGGAGGAGCTCGACTCCCTTATCCGCTTCCCCGGCCTCACCAACGCCTGGGTGCCCCCCATCAAGACCCGTATCGACATGCTGGCCACCGGCATCAAGACCCCGGTCGGCATCAAGATTGCCGGGCCCGATCTCAAGGTGATCCAGCAGCTCGGCCAACAGCTTGAGCAAGTAGTCGGCAAGGTGGAGGGCGCCTCATCGGTCTACGCCGAGCGGGTAGCAGGCGGCCGCTATGTGAAGGTGGATATCGACCGGCTCAAGGCGGCCCGCTACGGCCTCAACATCGCCGACGTGCAGGCGGTGCTCGCCACCGCAGTGGGCGGCATGGAGGTGGGGCAGACCATCGAGGGGCGCGAGCGCTACCCCATCAACCTGCGCTACCCCCAGAGCTATCGCGATTCTGTGGCCAGTCTTGAGCTGCTGCCGCTGGTGACGCCGAGCGGGGCGCGCATCGCGCTGGCGGACGTGGCCCGGGTCTACATCAGCGACGAGGCGCCCATGCTGCGCAGTGAAAACGCGCGCCTCAACGGCTGGGTCTACGTGGATATTCGCGGCCGCGACATCGGCTCTTTTGTGGCAGAGGCCAAAACCGAGGTGGACAAGCAGCTGGTGCTGCCGGCGGGCTACGCCCTCACCTGGTCCGGTCAGTACGAATACATGGAGCGGGCCAAGGCACGCCTCGCCTACGTGGTGCCGCTCACGGTCGCCATTATCGTGCTGCTGCTCTATCTGGCGTTTCGCCGCTTCCAGGAGGTACTGCTCATCCTCACTACCCTGCCGCTGGCGGTGGTAGGCGGGATCTGGACCCTCTGGCTGCTCGACTTCAACCTCTCGGTGGCGGTCGGGGTGGGCTTTATCGCCCTGGCCGGGGTAGCGGTGGAGACCGGTGTCTTGATGCTGGTCTACCTCAACCACGCCTGGGATGACCTCGTGGCCTGCGGCAAGCCGGACCAGGCGGGCCTGCACCGGGCAGTGATCCACGGCGCCGCCCTGCGCCTGCGCCCCAAGATGATGACGGTGGTGACCATCATCGCCGGCCTGTTGCCCATCATGTGGAGCCAGGGCACAGGCTCCGAGGTGATGCAGCGCATCGCCGCCCCCATGATCGGCGGCATGGTGAGCGCGCTGGTGCTGACCCTGCTGGTGCTGCCCGCCGCCTACTACCTGTGGCGCAGCCGGCACCTGGGAGCGACCGAGCACCAATCCGCCGGCTAACCCGGTGGCTGCGCCCTTTTTAACAACCAAGAATGTGAATAAACGACGAGGAAACACCATGAACTACAAGACGCTGACCCTGACCCTGCTGCTTGGTCTCGCCGCCCACACCAGCCTGCAAGCCGAGGAGATGATGAACCATGCCGGCCACGACATGGGCCAGATGAGCCAAATGGAAGGCATGAACGAGATGGGCGAGATGGCGATGACCCAGGGGGTCATCAGCCGCATCGACGCGGCCAACGGCAAGGTAGGCATCAAGCACGAGGCGATCGACAACCTCAAGATGCCCCCTATGACCATGGTGTTTCGGGTGGCCGATCCGGCCCTGATCCAGGGTCTGAAGGTGGGGGATGCGGTGCGCTTCCACGCCGAGAACCCGGGTGGAAAGCTGACACTCACCCGCTTGCAGAAACAGTAAGCGTCAAGCGGTAGAAGTGATATTCGGGTATGGAAGGTGGCTGTTCTTCACCTCCCATACTCTTTTTCTTTATATTTCCAGTCATCCTGTCCTTCTACTGGAGTGACACCACCCAAGCCTTGAAAATAAAAAACTCATTAGGCTTGGCTACCTTTTAAAACTCGGCGTGATATTACCCGCGCAGCTTTAAGAAGATAGTAAAAATAACAACCCTGTTAATAACACATCATTGCTCACCATTCAGTTTACATTCAGCAAAAAGTAGCCATCTCCCCTTACTATCAGGACTCCTCATTCATGACAGGAGTCATATCAGACCAATAAAACGATCGATAAACCTAACCAATATAAATCTATATGAGAGCAACCATATTGCTTTCGGCTCTACTGCATTCAGGTAGAGAACAATAAGGATGTTATATGAAAAATCATACCCTGTTCGGTGCCATCACGTTGCTGTTCACCGGTGGTGCCATGGCACAATCCCCGGAAATAGCAGCCTACTATCTGAGTGGCCCGGATGCCGCTGCCAATACTCCCGCCTACTACGCTTCACTGGCCAATCTGGAAGCCTTGAGTCAACAGGTGGCCAGTCAAAAGAGCAATTTCAATAAATTGGTGCTGTCCTTTGTTCAGCCCAGCCTGGTCAATTACACGCAAAATGATCTGGCCTGCACCGGATTGTTTGGTTATGTCTGCGACACGGCTGCAACCAATAAAATGCCCAGAGATAATCAATCCACAGCCGATTTTTCCCGACTCAAGGATATCATCAATACCTTCAAGAATAATGGGGTCGAAACCTATATCGCCGTCGGGGGCTGGAATTTCAGCTGCATCCCGGAATACTACGATGTGACGGCAGGCAAGGTCGATGCCTGTGGTCCAGCAGGGGAGAAATACGACTCCTTCCCCAACCCTGGTACTCGCAATCGCTTTGACAACCCGATATCCGGCCCGGTTGCGGATCAGGCATATCTGAATGTGGTGCAATTGGCCAATGATCTTGGCGTGGCAGGCATCGATCTCGATTACGAGGAGTTCTGGCACGCGGATCTCAACGCCTACAGCTGGCGACTGACTCCGGATTCGGTGCAACCGCCAGCCAACAACGTGGAATATATCGACACCGCCAGCCTGATGAGCCAGGGTAAGGGCGTGCTGGTCTACGATGACAACATGCAGCTCGTTCCAGCTGAACAACCCTATCCCAGGATCATGCCGGATACCGTCGACAAGTTTGCGGCCATCATGCGTTCCCTCTACAGCGCCATCGATACCATCAATCCTGAGCTGGCACTGAGCACCGCAGCCCCGGCAACCGGCGGGATCCCGAACATGTCTGCCAACTGGGGCAGTAATGCCCATACCAGCAATACCTATGGCGGTGCTTGGTGGGGCGGCAATTTATACGGATTGATTTACAATGCGGCACTGCAATATCCGGAACTGGTTGACCGACTCAGCACCATCGGCATCATGTCCTATGATCTGAGTGAAACAGATTGTGGCGGAGACACCAATATTCCCTGCGATCTGGCAGGACAAGTTGATTATTACTACGGTTCGTTCTTCAACTGGTTGAAATCCGGTGACACCGTACGCCCAGGACACGCGGTGGTAAAAGGTTCACCGAGCTATGCTATGGCATCCATTCAGCCCCAGAAGTTATTGATAGCCCCCCCTATCACGGTCGGTTTTGAAGTAGGCAGACCGGCGACAGGTAATTTGTTGTTGAGCAAAGAACTGCTTCATGAAATTGCCACCCGCACTGCCAAATATGCCCCTTCCGGCATGATTATGTGGGATCTTTATAAAGACAAACGCCATGATGAACCCATGGGTGGTTGGGATCCTGCCTGGGCCAGACCCAACGATGTGTTGGCTGTCACTTGTGATGTCATGGGATTAAAGGGTGAACAATATGACTGCGCCAGTGCTGTCCCCAACCCCTGAAATCAGAGAGCTCAATATTGACTGAAGATATCGTGCCGGCGCACTTGCGTCGACATTATTGAATTGTCATTGCGGGTGATACTCTTGACCGACTATCAACCCCTTGGCGCAATATTTCATGCCAACAAGGAACACCTCATATAGAGAAGGTGTGAAATAAAAATGGGCAGGTCATTCCTGCCCATTTTCCATATGGATAATCTGCCGTCAGCCGCGAATATGCTCGATAAAGGCGTCGATCTGTTCGCGGGTGCAGGCCGGGTTCATGAAGACCGCCTTCTCGCCGGCGATGTAGGAGTACTTGCCGCGCTCGTCGTATTCCGAGTGCGCCACCGCCTCCACCCAGTTGGTGTAGAGCCCCACCTTGCCGCGCTGCTTGAACAGGTTGCGGTGGTATTCGGTGTTGCGGGCCAGCCGCGCCTTGTAGGCAGCGTCCGGGCTGCGGGCCAGCTCGAAGGCGAACTCGGCCTCCGGGTCGCTCACCCACTCGGGGTTGTAGATCTTGAAGCCTACGCTCGGTCCCTGGTTCTCCTGGGCCACCAGCTTGACGTTGCCGAGCTGGCTTAACCGGAAGCGGAAGTAGTTGGCGTTTTGCAGGCAGTGGGCCAGCACGGTGCGATAGCCCTCCACCCCCAGGTAGTTGAGCGCCGCATAGGCGCCGAACAGGCCGCTCGCCCCGCGGGAGCACTCGATGGTGGACTGCAGGTGGGTCTGACCCTGAATGTCACGCTCGAAGTAGGAGAAGTTTTCCGGGTCATTCTCCATCGCCTTGAGGTCCTCCCGCTCCTTGATCATCACCAGGCTGGAGGTGTAAGGCACATAGCCCCACTTCTGGAAGTCGACGGTGAAGGAGTCGGCGAATTTCAGCTCCGCAAAGCGCGCCACGTTGCGCTCGATCCCGGCCAGCGTCGCGGCGTTGATCGCGAGCGGGTTGGCGGCAAAGTCGTAATCCAGGAATAAGATCATCGACCAGCCGATGGCAGCATCCACGTGGATGTGGGGCTTGACCGCCACCTCGAACCGTTCGCACAGCCGATCCCGCAGGTCCACCACGGGTTTCACCCTATCCACCCCGAAGGTGTCGGTGGTGCCCATGGTGAGCATGATGGTGGGCACCACGTGTTTGAGGGCAAAGCAGGCGGTCAGGGTACGCTCGAGATCCACCAGATCGATGTCGTTGTTCTCGCCGACCTGGATGCGGATGGTCTTGTTCTCGATGTCGACCCCGAGCAGGGAGAGGTTGGTGATGTTGGAGTAGTGACCGCCCTGGGAGTTGATGATGCGGTAATCCTGATAGTGGCCGAGCCCCTTGTGCTTGGCCTCTGGCAAACTCTTGCGAATGCCGAGCAGATAGCCATAGAGGTTACAGAAGGTCCCCCCCTGGGTGAAGATGCCGGTGGCGCGGGCCGGGTCGTAACCCGCCAGCAGGGCAATCTGGCGTACCACCTTTTTTTCGAGCTCCTCGGCCACCCCGGCATATTCGGAGTAGACCAGGTTGGGGTTGGCGAGGATCCCCATCTGGGCGCCATAGATGGCGGGATCCGCCGACATGGTGATGACGTTCTCGACGCTGGAGGGGTTCTCCCAGTCTTTGGAGAGGGCGCCGGCAAACAGCAGCTCGGTCATGGGTTCACCCGGGGTGCGCATCTGTGCGGGCACCGGCATGGTCTCGCACAAGTCGGCGAGGCGGGCACGGCCATCGGGCCAGGCATTGAGGCGCGCATCCGGGGCCAGGCCACGGGCGCGAAACTCGTTGAGGGTGGCGAAGCCGGGTTCGCGGAACACCGGCCAGAGATCGGGGTTGCGCGAGAAGAAATTGGCTTTGACGGTGGCAAAACGGGCGGAGAAGTCGGGGTGGACGGCGTTGACGCCTTCCTCTTTCAGATAGACAAGATCGTTCATGACAAGACCATTAGTACTGCAAATGTGTCCCGGTTATACCCCCGGGGCGGCACAGGAAACAGCGACAATAACTAATGGTCTGCCCTACTTTTTATCATGACCGCGACAGTCGCGGGCTGACGACAAACCGGCGACGGATGGCTTGCTCCGTTTCGTGATCCGGGTCAAGCGTCTCAGCGTAGCGCCGTCACCAGCCAGGCCTCCAGTTCCGCCAGCTCGTGGGCCCTGGCCGGGAACTCGCTCATCAGCTGGCGCAACAGCACCGCCATCGCCTCGGGTCGGTAGGACGCGCCCACCAGCCGCTCGGCCAGCACATCCAGAGGGGCCGGATCCAGGCTGTCGCTGAAGATCTGCGCCCTCCCTATCACCCCCTTCTCCACGTCGAAGTGCAGCTCCACCCCGCCCCAGCCGAAGCGCTCGTCCAGCTGATGGCTGAACGCCGGGGCGTGACCGAAGTTCCACTCCCAGCTGCGCTGACGGGCGAAGGTCTCGGCAAAGCCTGGCAGGTCGGGCATCTGTTCGGGGGAGATATGCTCGGGTAGCACCCGCTCACCGTAGTAGCCGAAGAAGGCCTCGACTAGCGCCTCGCTCACCTGTTGATGGTCGATCCCCGGCAGCAGATCGCAGAGGTTCGCGACCCGGCTGCGTACCGAGCTGATCCCCTTGGCCGCCAGCTTCTTGGGATCGGGATTGAGGTAGTTGGCGAGTCGGCCAAGGTCGGCGTCCAACAGCAGGGTGCCGTGGTGAAAGCCGCGATCCTGGGTCTCCCGGTAGGCGGAGCCCGACACCTTGCGATCCCCGTCCGGAGTCGCCACCAGCAAATCGTTGCGACCGGAGGCAAAGGCCTCGACCCCGAGCCGCCTCAGCGCATCCAGCACGATGGCGGTGGAGACGCTCTTGTCATAGCCGGGCTTGCCCGCCATGAAGGTGAAGCAGCTGTTGCCAAGGTCGTGAAACACGGCCCCGCCCCCGCTGCTGCGCCGGGCCAGGGTCACCCCGTCCTCTTCCATCCGGCGAGTATTGCACTCCTTCCACGGATTCTGGGCCCGGCCGATCACCACGGTATTGGCGTTGCGCCACAGGAACAGCACCCGCTGGGCGGGATCCATCTGGCGGAAGATGCACTCTTCCACCGCCAGGTTGAACAGGGGAGCGTGGGAGTCGGAGACCAGCAGGCGCAGGGAAGACATGGGGGGACCTCATTGGAAAAAGGGGAGACTACCATACCACCGTCCCCACGGGGCGTCCTCTCCTGGCCACAGTGGCAATACGAGGTGGCACAGAAGGCCTGAAGATGCAGCCCAGCAGCAACCGGCGCGATAACAGCCGCAAGGAGGGAGGATGACGGTTTGCCCCCATGACAGGGCCCGTGACAAGGTCGGATAAGGCTCAAAAATGTACCATTTCCTCATTGCGCGTGATGAATGACACAAAAATGACTTTTAATGCCACGCATCGCCCCTCTTTATGGGCTTCTCTCCCCTTGCGGATAACCAGAAATTGTTTGACTCTAGCCAGCAGAGCACCTCCCGAGAGAATCGCGGTATGACGGAGTCCGATGCCCCCTGCCAGCGTAGATGCTGGCTCCTGTCCATCTGGGTGGTGATATCCACCCTGATCACGCTTCCCCTCCGAGCAGACGAGCACGTCATAGTGCAACTGCCATGGCAGCATCAGTTCCAGTTTGCCGGCTACTATGCCGCCATCGCCAAGGGCTTTTATCGGGACGCCGGTTTGCGGGTCACCCTGCGCGAGGCAGGCCCCCACACCGATGTGATCAACGAGGTGACCACGGGCAGGGCCCAGTTCGGCATCCGGGGCAGCGATCTGCTGCTGGCCCGGGCCGCAGGGCGACCCGTGGTGGTGCTCGCCGCCATGTTGCAGCACTCTCCCCTGGTACTGCTCACCCTGGACAGACCCGATATCCGCACCCCGGCGGACCTGGCCAACAAGCGCCTGATGCTGGAGCCGGGCTCCAACGAGCTGCTGACCTATCTTCACCACTATACGCAGACCAGACAGTGGAACACCCTCCCCTACGAACAGGGCGTGCAGGCGCTGTTGACAGGCAAGGTGGATGCCATCAGTGCCTACAGCTCCACCGAGCCCTTCTATCTGCAACAGAGAGGGATCCCCTATCGGGTCTTCAGCCCGCGCGCCATGGGCTTTGACTTCTACGGGGACAACCTGTTCACCTCCGAACACGAGCTCGTCACCCGTCAGGAGCGGGTCCATGCCTTCCTGCAGGCGAGCCTCAAGGGGTGGCGCTATGCCATGGACCATCCCGAAGAGATGATCGACCTGATCATGGTGCAGTACCCGAGTGGTGCTGGTCGTGAGCGGTTGGCGTTCGAGGCCCGCGAAACCCGGGCGCTGATGCAGCCGGATCTCATCGAGCCTGGCTACATGCAGCAGGAGCGCTGGCAACAGATCGCCAGAACCTATCTGGACGCGGGCATGCTCAAGGCCATGCCCAGCCTGGCCCCCTTCATCTACGACCCGGCCCAGGCCCGCCTGCACCAGCAGCGGCAACTACTCGACAGGAGCGTGGCGGTGGCCATCCTGATCACCTTCAGCCTGCTGGTGCTGCTCGGCATCTTCCTGTACCTCCATCTGCGGCTGCGCCAGGAGGCGCGGGATCGCCAGCGGCTCACCCGGGAACTGGCCCAGCGCGAGCAGCACTACCGCTTCGTGGCGGAGAACAGCGCCGACGTGATCTGGACCATGGATACCGCCTCCCTGCGCTTTCGTTACGTCAGCCCGGCCATCGGCCCCCTCAGCGGTTATGAGCCCGCCGAGCTCTTCACTATGTCCCTCAAGCAACTGTTGCCCGACGAATCCAGAAGGCAGCTGCGCGACGAGATCACCGCCGCCCTGGCCGCCTGGCAACGGGGTGAACAGGCCCAGACCCGCTGCGTCATCCACTCCCAGTTGCGCCACAAGGATGGCCATCTGGTGGCCATCGAGACGATCACCACCTTGCACGGCAACGCCCGGGAGCGGCCGGATGCCATTCTGGGGGTGACCCGGGATGTCACCGAATGGGCGGCCCGGGAGGAGATGATGCGCCGCCTCGCCTTCCATGATCCCCTCACCGGCCTGCCCAATCGCCGCCTGCTGCAACAGCGGCTGAAAGAGAGGCTGCAGCAGGAGCCCGACCGCCCCCTGGCCCTCATCTTCATCGATCTCGATCACTTCAAGCCGATCAACGACACCTTCGGCCACGAGACCGGAGACCGGCTGCTCAAGCTGGTGGCCGAGCGCATGGGCCATTGCGTGCGAGAGGACGACCTGGTGGTGCGGCTCGGCGGCGATGAATTCGTGGTTCTGCTGCCCGATACCGGCGATGGCGCGCTGGCGGTGGCCGACAAGCTGCACCAGAGCCTGCACCATGCATTCCAGATTGAACAGCAGGCGCTGCGCATCTCCAGCAGCATTGGGGTCGCCCTCTATCCGGAACACGGTGCCGACCCGAAGACCCTGATGCACCACGCCGATCAAGCCATGTATCAGGCGAAGAACCAGGGGCGTGGCCGGGTTTGCCTGTTCACGGCCACCTGGGATCCGGCGCAGGGAACCCTGCTGTGGCATCCCGGCCATGCATGCGGCCATCCCCGTATCGATGCCGAGCATCATCGGCTCTTCATGCTGGCCAATCGCCTGCTGGAGCACATGAAGGATCAGGGCGAACAATCCGGGCAGTTTTTGGAGAGTCTGGAGAGCCTGTTCGTGATGACCCGCCAGCACTTTGCCTTCGAGGAGCAGATGCTGGCAGCGTGCGACTACGGGGAGCTCGCCAGCCATCGACTGGATCACCAGAGATTGCTGGACAAGGCCTCCCAGCTGATGACCGCCGCCAGGGCGGGGACGCTCGGCAACGACGAGCTGCTCAACTTCATCATTCAGGAGCTGGTGGTCGGCCACATGAGCCAGGCGGACAGGCGTTATTTCCCGCTGTTCAAGGCTGGCGACCCCCAACAGATTGCAGAGGCCATCCCCTAGTCCCCCCGCAGGGCGACCACGGGGTCGAGGCGCACCGCCCGCAAGGCGGGGGCGACCCCGGCCAGCAGGCCGACCAGCGCGCTGCAACCGAGCGCCAGCAGCAGATAGAGAGGATGGAGGGTGAGCGGCAACCCAGACGCCAGCAAGGCGAGCAGCAGCTTGAGCCCGCCGAGCAGGGCCAGTCCCATGGCTCCGCCCAGCAGCGCCAGCACCACGGCTTCGAGCAGGAACAACAATAGAATGCGCCGCCGTGGGCAGCCCAGCGCCATCAGCAAGCCCACCTCGGGGATCCGCTCCTGCTGGGCGATGCTCATGATGCTGAAGATGCCAACCGCCCCGATCAGCAGCGAGATGATGCCGAGCCCACCGACCGCCAGCTTGATGATGGAGAGGATCTTGTCGAGGCTGGCCAGCATGTCCTGCTGGGAAGTGAGGGTGAAATCCTCGGCGCCGTGGCGAGCGATCAGCACCCGCCGGATCTGGGCGGAGATGTCGGCCTCCGTCTGCCCGGCGCGATAGATGACGTCGATCTCCTGCAACCCCTCCTTGTTGAACAACGCCTGGGCATGGGCGGCGGGCAGATAGATCATGTCGTCCAGATCGAAGCCGAGAAACTGCCCCTTGGGGGCCAGCACCCCCGCCACCCGAAAACGACGATCACCGGCGCGCAGCAGACTCCCCGGCGCATCGCCGCCAGGGAAGAGCTCCGCCGCCACCTTGGCGCCCAGCACCGCATAGGCGCGGGGCATGGCGCTGTCATCCGCGGGCAGAAAACGCCCCTGCACCAGGGTGAGCCGCCAGCCGGAGAGCGCCGCCGGGCCGGTACCCAGAATGGCGGTGCTGCGGGTCAACCCGCGGCTGCGCACCTCCCCCTGCCCCTGCACCACAGGGAGCGCCGCTTCTACCCCCGGCAATCTGGCGAGGGCATCGGCATCCTCCAGCAGCAGGGGACGGCTGCTGGAGAGGATGCCGGGCGGCCCGCCGGCGGTTTCGGTCTTGCCCGGGGTCACCGCGATCAGCCGGGTGCCAAATTGGGAGAAACTGTCGAGCAGATAGAGCCTGAGCCCCTCGCCGATACCGGTGAGCAGGGTCACCGAGGCAATCCCGATGGCGATACCCAGCGCCGACAGCAGGCTGCGACTGCGCCCGGCCAGCAGGGCGCGCCAGAGCCAGAACAGCAGATCGGCGAGGCGCATCAGCCACCGCTCCATTGCCCGCTGCGCAGGCTGCTGACCGGATCTTGCCGTGCCGCCCGGGAGGCGGGCAGCCAGCTGAAGAAGAGCCCGGTCAGCAGAGCCGCCGGCAGGGTACAGAGGGTCGCGAGCAGAGGGACTGCCGCCGGGAAGCTGGGCCAGATCAACCCGGCGATAGCGACCAGGGCATAGCCCAGGGCCGTGCCAAAAAGCGCACCACTGCCGCTCAGCAGCAGCGCCTCCCACAAGAACAGCTGGCGGATCTGGCGACTGTCGGCCCCCAGCGCCTTGAGCAGGCCGATCTCGCCGGTGCGCTGACGGGTGCTGATCAGCGCCAGATTCATCATCATGATGCCGGAGACCAGCAGGCTGATGGCGCCGATGCCGGCGACCGCCAGGGTGAGGGTGGCCAGAATGGTAGAGAAGGTGGCCAGCATGGCGTCACGGCGCACCACGGTCACATCGAGCACCCCGTGGCGCGCCTGCATCAGTTGCTCCAGTCGCTTGACCAGCGGGGGCACTGCTTGCCCCGCCAGCGGCTGGATCAGCAGGCGAAACAGCCCCTCGGTATTGAACAGCCGCATGGCGCTGCCGACCGGGATCAGCGCCGCCTCGGCCATGTCCATCCCCAGATTGCTGCTCTGACTGGTGAAGACTCCCACCACCCGAAAGCGGCGATTGTCAAAACGCAGCCACTGGCCGACCGGATCCGCCTGACCGAACAGCTCCCGGGCCGCCACGGCCCCGAGCAGGACGACCGGTCGATCCTCTGCGGCATCTCCCGGCAGCCAGCGGCCGGAGAGCAGTTCCAGCCCGTGGGTATCACGCAGCCCGTTGCTGCTGCCAAGCAGCATGGTCTGGCGCAACCGCGCCCCCTGCTTGGCCTCGGCAAAGCCCATCACCAGCGGCACCAGCCTGAGCTGGGGTTGATGCTGGCCAAGGTAGTGCATGTCGTCGAGGGTGATCTGCCGCAGGCTGTTGCCGGTGACCGGCGGCAGCCCGCCGGTGGTCTCCTTGCGGCCCGGGAACATCACCAGCAGATCCTTGCCAAGGGAGCTGAACTGGTCGGCGACGTAGCGTCTCGCTCCCTCCCCCAGCGCGGTGAGCAGCAGCACCGAGGTGACGCTCAGGCTGACCGCCAGGATCAGCACCAGTGCCCGTGAACGCTGACGCAATAACGCCACGGCGGCGAAGCGGATGGCATCGGGGCGCCGCATTCAGTCCCCACCGCTGTCGCTGCTGATACGGCCATCGTTCATCAGGATCCGCCTGCCCGCCCGTTCACCGAGGCGCGGATCGTGGGTTACCACCACCAGGGTAATGCCCTGCTCCCGGTTGAGCCCCTCGAGCAGGGTGATCACCTCCTCCCCGGAGCGGGAGTCCAGATTGCCGGTGGGCTCGTCCGCCAGGATCAGCCGCGGTGCCATCGCCATGGCCCGGGCGATGGCTACCCGCTGACGCTGACCGCCTGAGAGCTCTGCGGGCCTGTGGTCGGCCCGGTTGTCCAGCCCCAGCTCCTCCAGAAGGCGCTGGCTGCGGCGATGACGCTCGGCGGGGGCAATCCCGCACAGCATCAGCGGCAACTCGACGTTTTCACGGGCGGTGAGGCGGGAGACAAGGTGAAACGACTGGAACACGAAGCCGATGCGATGGCCGCGCAGTCGGGCCAGCGCCGGCTCTGGCAGGGTGGCGGTGTCCTCGCCCCCCAGCCAGTAACACCCCTCGTCGGGCCTGTCCAGCAGCCCCAGCACGTTGAGCAGGGTCGATTTGCCCGAACCCGAGGGGCCCATCACAGCCAGATATTCCCCCTCGGCAACCCGCAGAGAAACGCGATCGAGGGCGGCCACTTCGCTCCCCCCCAGAGTGAAACGACGGCTGACGGCTTCGAAGCGAATGAGCTCACTCATCCGCCGGCTCCGTGGCGGCGCTGAAAGGCCCCTCCCCGACAATCTGACCGGGCTGGGCCGCCAGCCGATCACCGGCGGCGAGCCCCTCTGCCACCTCAATCCAGTTCCAGTTCTCCACGCCCCAGCGGGGCAGCACCCGCACCAGCCGCTCCCCCTCCAGCCGCAGCACGCTGCCATCGTCGGCCCGGCTGCTGGCCGCCACCCGCAACACCTCGGTGGCACGGGTCACCTCGACCTCAAGGTCGGCGCTGTAGCCGATGAGCAAAGGTACGTCGTCGGGCGGAGCGGTGAGTACCGCCTCCACCTCCACGGTGCGAGCCTGCTTCTCCAGCTCCTTCACATAGGGGGCGATACGGGTGACGGTGGCGGCAAAGTCGCGCCCGGGCATGGCATCGAGCAGTACCCGGGCGCTCTGGCCCACCTTGAGACGAGCAGCATCCACCTCATCGATGGGGGCGGAGACATAGAGGCAGTTATCGTTGATGAGATCGATGACGGGGGGCATGGCCACCCCGGGGGGCGAAGGAGTCATGTATTCGCCCAGCTTGCTGTTGACCTCGGCCACCACACCGGCAAACGGCGCCTGCAGGCGGCGCTCGCTCAGGCGGGCTTCGACCTGGGCGACCAGCGCCTCGTCGACCCGCTCCTGCTGACGGGATGCCCGGCAGATATAGCGGCGGGTATCGGCCAGGTTCTGGGCCTGCTCGGCCAGGGTGCGGGAGGTGAGGTTCTTGGCCAGCAAGGTGGCCAGCCGACTGGCTTCTCGCTCGTAGTAGGCCGCCTCGCTGCAGCGCTCCTCGCGCTGGGTCTTGCCAAGGGCCTGCTGGGCGAGGGCGCGGCTGAGATCGGCGCGGATATCGTCGCTCCAGAGGGTCAGTAGCAGATCCCCCTTTGCCACTCTGTCTCCGGCCTTGACGGCGATCTGCGCCACCACGCCGCCGCCGGGCAGACTGAGCCCCGCCCGCTGGCACGACTTGATGGTGCCGGCCCGGGTGTTGACCACAGTGACCAGCACATCCCCGCGCCCGACCTCAGTCAGCCTGATCGGCGTCGGCTGCGGTCGCCACCACCATGCCACGGCAGCCACCGCCAGCACGGCGCCACTTCCCCACCACAGCCAACCTCTCTTCATCGCGCATCCTTTCGCTGTTCACTCCCGTCATGAGCGTCGGGAGAGCAGGGCATAATAGAGCAAGGGTATCACCACCAGGGTGAGCAGAGTGGAGACCAGGATCCCGAAAATCAGGCTGATGGCCAGGCCGTTGAAGATGGGATCATCGAGGATGAACAGGGCCCCGATCATCGCCGCCAACGCCGTCAGCATGATGGGTTTGGCCCGCACCTGGGCCGCCACAATCACTGCCTGTTCGAACACCACACCACTCGCCCGCTGTTGCTCGATAAAGTCCACCAGCAGGATGCTGTTGCGTACGATGATCCCGGCCAGGGCGATCATCCCGATCATCGAGGTGGCGGTGAACTGGGCCCCCAGCAGGGCGTGACCCGGCATCACCCCGATGAGGGTGAGTGGAATGGGGGCCATGATGATGAGCGGCACCAGATAGGATCGGAACTGGGCAACCACCAGCAGGTAGATGAGGATCATCCCCACCCCGTAGGCGATGCCCATGTCGCGGAAGGTCTCGTAGGTAATCTTCCACTCCCCGTCCCACAACAGCGCCACCTCTCCCAGTTTGTCGGGCTGCTGCACGTAATACTGGGGCAGCGAGATGTCGGCACCGGCGGCAAACATGCCGTAGAGCGGGCTGTCGGCATGGCCGCCCATGTCGGCCACCACCATCACCATGGGCTGCATGTTCTTGTGCATGATATAGCTGGGAGCCACCTCATCGCGGCGACTCACCAGCTCGGATACCCGGATGAGCTGGCCGCTCTGGCTGCGCACCTTGAGGGCCAGTACGCCCGCCAGATCCCGTTTGTCACCGGGAGCCAGTTCGATGCGGATCGGCACCGGATACTTGGCGCCGTGCCCCTGCAGCCAGCTGGCATCCTGATAGCCCACGCCACCATTGAGGGTGCTAACCAAATCCCCGAGATCGACCGCGAGCAGGGCCGCCTTGCTGCGATCCACCACCAGCCGCCACTTGGGCTGGGGGTCGGTCAGATAGATATCCACATCCACCAGATCCGCGGTGGCCACGAAGCGGGCCTGTACGGCGCGGGCAGCCGCTTCACGGGCGGCCGGCGTCGGGCCATAGATTTCGGCGACTATGGGTGACCAGACCGGCGGACCGGGGGGCACCTCCACCACCTTGAGGTTGCCCCCCACCGCGCTGGCGATGGTCTGCAGCGACGCCCGGACCGACTGGGCAATCTGGTGGCTGCTGCGATCCCGTTCATGCTTGTCCACCAGATTGACCTGAATATCCCCCACGTTGGCACCGCTGCGGATGAAGTAGTGACGCACCAGCCCGTTGAAGTTGATGGGGGCGGCGGTGCCGGCGTAGATCTGGTAATCCTTCACCTCCGGTACCTTGGCAAGCTCTCGCCCGACCGCCAGCAGGGTGCGCTCGGTCTGCTCCAGGGTCGCCCCCTCCGGCATGTCGAGCACCAGCTGGAATTCCGACTTGTTGTCGAAGGGGAGCATCTTGAGCACCACCCACTGCACCACCGGCATGGCGGCGGCCGCCCCGACCAGCAGCAACACCACCAGCCAGAGCTTGCGTCTGGCACGCTTGGCGCCGTCACCGATCAGGAAAGGGGTCATCAGCCGGTGAAAGAGACCGACCTTGGCCTCGCCGTGGGCACCGTGTACCTCCCCCTTGAGCAAATGGCTCGCCAGCCAGGGTGAGAAGATAAAGGCCACCAGCAGGGAGATAAGCATCCCCATGCTGGCATTGATGGGGATGGGGCTCATGTAGGGGCCCATCAGGCCGCTGACAAAGGCCATCGGCAGCAGGGCCGCGATGACGGTCAGGGTCGCCAGTATGGTCGGCCCCCCCACCTCGTCCACCGCTCCCGGAATAAGATCCTTGAGCGCCCCCTTGCCCAGACCGCGATGGCGGTGGATGTTCTCCACCACGACTATGGCGTCATCCACCAGAATGCCGATGGAGAAGATCAGCGCAAACAGCGACACCCGGTTGAGGGTAAAGCCCCAGGCCCAGCTGGCAAACAGGGTCAGTGCCAGGGTGATGACGATGGCAACGCCCACCACCAGCGCCTCGCGCCAACCCATGCTCACCAGCACCAGCAGCACCACCGCCGTGGTGGCAAAGATCAGCTTGCCGATGAGGGTGTTGGATTTGGTCTCGGCGGTGACGCCATAGTCACGGGTCACCGTCACCTCGACCCCGGCAGGGATAAGCCGGTTCTGCAAACTCTCGACCCGCGCCTCCACCCGCTTGGCCACCTCGACCGCGTTCTGGCCAGGCTGTTTGCCGATGGCCAGTGTCACCGCCGGATAACTGGCCTGCCCTATCCCCATCCAGCTGCGCTTGGTCGGAGTCTCCTGACCCAGAGAGACACTGGCCACCTCCCCCAGATAGACCGGCTTGCCGTCGTGCAGCCCCACTACCAGTTCTCTAGCCTCCTGCTCGCTTTGCAGGAACTGCCCCACCTGCACCTTGATCTCACTGTTGTCTTGCTCGATGGTCTGTGTTGTGCCCACCTCATTGGCGGCCGCCAGTCGCTTGCTCAGCTCGCCCCAGCTGATGCCGTGGGCGCTGAGGGCCGCCGGATCCGGCATCACCCGCAGCACGGCGCTCTGGCTGCCCAGCGTGTAAATATCGCGGGTACCGGGAATGTGCTTGAGTTCGGTCTCCAACTCATGGGCGACCCGAGTCAGCTCGGGGGCACCCCGTTGCTTGCTCCCCTCTTTGTTCCACTCTTTGCTCCATAAGGTGAGACTGACGATGGGGACATCATCGATCCCCCGGGGTTTCACCAGCGGCTGACCGACCCCGATCCCCTGTGGCAACCAGTCGCGGTGGGAGTCGAGCTGGTTGTTGAGATCGACGATGGCCTGCTCGCGGCTCACCCCCACCTTGAACACCACCACCAGCAGGGCGCCATCGGGTTGGGAGAAGGAGTAGAGCGTATCAATCCCCTTTATCTGGGAGACCACCTGCTCGGCAGGAGTAGTGACGAGAGACTCCACCTCCGCCGGACTGGCCCCCGGGAAGGGGATATAGACATCGGCGAAGGTGACATCGATCTGCGGCTCCTCCTCCTTGGGGGTCACCAGCACCGCAAACAGACCGAGCAAGAGCCCCACGAGCGCCAGCAGCGGGGTGATGGCCGAGCCCTGAAACAGCGCAGCCAGCCGACCGGCAGGCCCCAGCCTCTCCCTGTTGCCGCTCAGCTCGCTACTCATGGGCCGCCTCCTGCTGCTGCGCCCAGGCATCGGGGGCCAGCTTGTCACCGGCTTGCAGCCCGGCCAGGATCTCGCACTGCCCCGCCAAGCAGTGACCGACCAGCACCGGCGTCAGGGCCCAGCCAACGGGCTGCTGCAGATAGACGCCGTTGAACTCCCCTTGCCGCAGCAGGGCACGTACCGGCACCTGCAACACCTGACGTTCACCCTGTTTGAGCTGCACCTTGAGCCACATGCCGGGCAATACCCCGGCGGTTTGCGGCGGCAGGTCGAGGCGCAACCTGAAGGCGTGGCTCTGGCTGTCGGCATAGTTGAAGCGGATCAGTTTGGCGGGGGTAACGGTTTTGCCATCCGGCAGCAGCACCTGCACATCCGCAGGCTCACGAGCAAGCGTCAGGGCGGATTGTGGCAACTCCACCTCCACCCGCAATGTGTCGAGGGAGAAGCCCGACAGCAGCGGCGTACCCGGGGCCACCGTCTCCCCCAGCTCTACCAGCCGCTTGGTCACCACACCGGCGTAGGGGGCCAGAATGCGGGTATAACCGTAGGCCTCGCGGGCCTGGGTGAGGGCCGCATCGGCCGCATTCACCTCGGCGCGAGCGGCGCGGTCAGTCGCCTGGGCATTATCGAGCTGGGCGCGGGTGATCACCCCCTTGGCGATCAGCGCCTGAAAGCGGGCGAGCTGGCGCTCTGCTTCCACCTGCTGGGCCTGCGCCCGGGCCAGCCGCGCCTCGGCCCCCGTGACGGCGGCAAACTGCTCCTTGCCGCTGATCTCCAGCAGCGGTTGCCCCGCCTGCACCTGATCGTTCACATCCACCAGCATGCGGGAGACCCGGCCGCTGGTCTGGGCCGCCACCGTCCCCTGATGGATGGCGCTGACGGTGCCATCCAGCGTCAGCCAGTCGGTCACCGGCTGTGGCGCCACTGTCAGCGGGGGCTCTGTCAGTGGGGCAATAGGCTCCCCTGCTGCGGCCAGGGCCTGGGTGGATGTCATGGCCTGCGATGTCATCACCAACAAGGTGATCCCCAGCAACCGGATCTTTTCCATCATCACTCTCCTTCCCTGGCGTCATCAGTCACTTCACGGGATCAGGCGGTATGGGGCTGGCAAGCCTTGTTCCATGCGGGAACCAGCACCCGGTCGACCAGCAAGATCCCGGCCACCATGGCCGCTATAAACAACATTATCATGGGCTGCCCGCTGGAAATGAGACTCAAGGCTGGCCCCGGGCAGATGCCCACCAGCCCCCAGCCGATGCCAAACAGCGCGGCCCCGCCGATCAGGCGGCGATCCAGCCTGGGGGTGGGGACGGCGACGATGGGCTCACCCAGCACACTCTGTCGACGGGGTTTCACCAGCAGAAAATAACCCGGCATAAAGACCAGCAGGGCGCCTCCCATCACGAAGGCCAGGCTGGGATCCCAGGCCCCCGCCAGATCGAGAAAACCGGTGACCCGGGCGGGATCCACCATGCCAGAGATGGCCATCCCCAGCCCGAACAGCAGGCCCGCAAACAAACTTGTCAGCAACTTCATGGCGATCAGCCCCTTACAGCAGATGATGAGTGACGAAGACGGTGATGAAGCCTGCCGCCATAAAGGTCAGGGTGGCGACGATGGAGCGCAGGGAGAGCCGCCCCATGCCACAGATGCCGTGGCCGCTGGTGCAGCCATTGCCAAGACGGGTACCGACCCCGACCAGCAGACCGGCCAGCAGCACCACCGGCCAGCCGGGCAGGGTGGTGAATGCGGGCATGCTGGCCCAGCCCAGAGTCAGCGCCAACCAGGCGCCCGCCCCGAGCCCCAGCAAAAACAGCACCCGCCAGGGCGCCCGGTGTTGCAGCGCACCGGCCAGAATGCCGCTGATCCCGGCAACCCGGCCGTTGAACAACATCAGGATCAGGACCGACAGCCCCGCCAGCATGCCGCCGCCCAACGAGAGCAGCCATTGGCTTTCCATCATCAAGATTCCTTATTTTCTGAGTGACAAAAATGGGTTTGCAACGCCCCCAGCACATCGGCGGCCGCCTCGCTCACCAGCGAGTAGTAGATCTGCTGGGAGACCTTGCGCGAACGGATCAGGCCATGGCGCTTCAATACCGACAGTTGCTGGGAGAAGGCCGATTGCCCGAGCTGGCTGTGGGCCAACAGCTCCCCGACCCCCTTTTCCCCCTCCACCAGCTGGCAGAGCACCATCAGGCGCTCAGGGTGGGCCAACGCCTTGAGCAGGGAGGCGGCCGCCGTCGCGTGTCTGTGCATCTCGTCGAATGGGCTCATAAGCATAAATTAGCAATTGCTGATATTTAGTCTATTGTATAAATCAACACTAAATTAGCAACCACTAAATAACCAAAAAAGAGGAGAGACACATGACAGTCGATAACGGAGTTAGAGTGGTCGCAGGCTGCATCTTGCTGCTGTCGCTGCTGCTCACTGCCTGGGTCCACCCGGGCTTCGTCTGGCTGAGCGTCTTTGTCGGGGTCAACCTGATACAGAGTGCGTTCACCGGCTTCTGCCCCGCCGCCATGATCCTGAAGCGCATGGGCATGAAATAGCCTAGACCGGACGATGAAAACGAGGGAGCTATGGCTCCCTCGTGGTAAAACCCCATTTTGTTTCAATATGTTGCTGTCAGAGCCCCAGGGTTTACCCCAGTTGCCACATCGGCTACCATATCGCCTCTTTATCACTAGCGGAGACCATCGGTGGGCAACTCATCAAGTGACAGATGCACGCCGACCCTCATCGTCGGCACCTCGGTCGCGAGCTAGCCGCAGAGTCCCTCTGCCGCAACTCGCAACCCTGCGAGAAGCGGAAATCCACTCCCCTCTTCTCTTTTTACACTTGACGTCGGGTGACCCTGGCCAACCGCCACGGGCGCCTTGCCTGCATAGTTTCTGCTTCCCACAAGGAGGCTGCTATGCGTTTTATCTCAATCAAACCCGCTGCGGATCGCGCGGTCGCAACAGGTTCCGTTGCTACCCGGGCTCATCCCCTGCTGAGCAAGCTCGGCCTTGGCATGCTGCCGCGCTGGCTGGGCGGCAAACCGCGCCAGCACCACTACCGGCTGCAGATCCGCTGCGAGGATCGCGCCGATCTGGAGCAGGTATTGGAGATGGTGAACCACACCCTGCAACCGGCCGGGCTGCACCCCATGCAGTCCATGACACCGGGTCGCAGCGGCGGGCGTGAGCTGGTGCTCAACCTCCAGTGCACCCCGCCCCAGCGGCGCTATCTGGTGCAATTTGTCCATCAGGTCGGGGCAGACCATCCGGTACGCTGGGAACTGCGTCCGCGCCGCGGCGGCGATCCCGAGCGCACCTGACGGCGCTCACCTTGCCCACGCAGTAATCCGGGTCATCGGCACTATCGGGGGCCGGCCAGGCAGGCTCCCTTCCCCCTTGGCATGCCCGGAGCCAGAGCCAAGGGGCATTCGAACCGCGTCCCAGCGTGCATTTTTCATGCAGGCCTGTCGCACGCACATCCTTGCGATTCATCCGCCATCTCACCTGGCGTGCCATCATGGATTGCGCGAGGCCATCACTGATCAGAAGGAGTACCTCATGAGAATGTGGCAACAACTCGATTTTCTCGCCCTGCTCGACACCCTGGCCAGCCTGTTGCTCGCCTTCGTGCTGGGCAGCCTGGTCGGACTGGAGCGCCAGTACCGACAGCGTACCGCCGGCCTTCGCACCAACGTGCTGGTCGCCGTGGGAGCTGCCCTGTTCGTCAACCTGGCCCAACGCATCTATGACCTGTACGGCGGCAGCTACGGAGTGGTGCACGTGGTGGCCTACATCGTCTCCGGCATCGGCTTTCTCGGTGCCGGCGTCATCATGCGCGAATCGGGCAACATCCGCGGCATCAACACCGCCGCCACCCTGTGGGGCGTGGCGGCGGTCGGGGCGGCCAGCGGCGCCGGATTCGCCATGGAGGCGGTGCTCGGCGCCCTGTTTGTGCTGGCCGCCAACACCCTGCTGCGTCCTCTGGTCAATCAGATCAACCGTCATCCGGTGGACAATACCGACACCGAGGTGACTTACCGCGTCACGGCACTCATCCGCCGCACTCATCAGAAGGAGGTGCTGCCCTGGCTGGAGCAGAAGCTGGAGCAGGCCAACTACCCCCTGAGCGAGCTGGATATCGAGCCGTTCGGGGACCAGGACATCGAGATTTCGGCGGTGCTGCTCGCCACCTCCATCGACGGCGACGAGCTCGACGCCTTGATGAAGACGCTGGGAGAGCATCCCCGCATCAAGCAGATCTTCTGGCGTGCCAGCACCACGGATTGAAGGGTGCAGCCCCGCCATGTCGGCCAACAAAAAGCCCCGCCAGGATTGGCGGGGCTTTTTCATATCGGACTGACGAGCCGGCGTGACTAGCGGCGACTGCGCCAGCGCACCCGGGGGGTGATCACCTGCGCAGTCTGCGCAGGAGGGTTACCCACAATCAGCTGCTGCATCAGTTCGAAGGCAGCGCGGGCCAGCGCCGGACAATCCTGGGCCACCGAGTCGATGCGCATGGGAATGCAGTCGAGCAGGTCGTGATCGTCGAAGGTACAGAGCCGCATCCCCGTCTCCATCAATCCCGCCTCGTTGAGATAGCGCAGCACCCCTTCCAGCAGGGTAAAGGAGGCAGTGAATAGTCCACGGGGCGGTGCGCCGAGCTCGGCCACCAGCCCGGCCATCAGCTGATAACCGGAGCTCGGCTGATAGTCTCTATGGCGCACCCGGGCCGGGTCTGCCTCCAGCCCGGCGCGGTGAAGCCCCAGCTCATAGCCGGCCAGCCGGTGACGGCTGGGGGAGAGATCCAGCAAGCCGCCGAAGTAGTAGATCTCCTTGCCGCACTCGCTCGCCATGTCCCGCACCAGCTCGGCAGTGGCCTTGCAGGCGTCCGAAATGACCATGGGCAGGCGCGACTCGCCGATGTGACGGTCGAGCTGCACCACCGGCAGGCGGTCGTGAATGCGGGCATAGATGTCATCGCTGTGGCCGCTGGAGGCAACAATCAGCCCATCCACCTGACGGCTGATGAGGTTGTCCACCACCCGCTGCTCGAGGGCGGGATCATCCTCGGAGCAGGCGATGAGCAGCTGGATGCCCGCCTCCCGGCAGTGGGCCTCGAGGGCGCGCGCTATGCTGGCAAACCCGAAGTTGGTGAGATCGGGGATCACCAAGCCCCAGGTGTAACTGCGGGTCTCGCGCAGGGAGCGGGCGTGAAAGCTCGGCAGGTAGTGACACTCGTCCGCCACCGCCTGAATGCGCTTGCGGGTATCGTCGGCGATCCGGTACTCCGCACTCTTGCCGTTGAGCACCAGACTGGCGGTCGCCTTGGACACCCCCGCCAGTTCGGCAATCTGGGCAATCGTGATCCGTTTCTTCTTCTCCACCTGGCCTCCCGGCTGACTAGAACCGGGCTATTGTACTAGGCAGGCCGCCAGCGGCCAGTGATCAAGGCAAATTTTGCAGCCATCATCGCCGTTACCCGATGAAAGTTGCGGCTTTTCTCCGGGGAAGTAGCGCGCAGACAGGCTGTGACGCCCCTCATCGATGAAACACTCCAGACTGGAGCGATCGCACAACACGGTGATCCGCCCGCCAGCCCATGGGCTGCTGCGGGTTTCCCATGCGCCGCTCTGCCAGTTCTGGCGCCGCAAATTGATGCGCCCCTGCTGCCACACCAGTTCGGCCACGGCGCCAAACCAGAGGCTACCCTCCCCGCACAGATCCAGATCGAGCCAGGCCGAGTCGATGGCCAGCCCCGGAAATTCGCCGAGCGTCCCCTCGAAATGGGTCTGCTCTCCCTTGAGCGCCTCAAGCTCCACCACCGGCCGTTGGCAGAGCCAGTCGTCCTGCCAGAAGAGCTCCCGCGGGCAGCTCATCTGGTGGATCCAGCCATAGGGGATAGTGGGCTGGCTCATCTCGTTCTCCTCCGGCAGACCCAGCCAGCCGAACAAGAGGCGACGCCCCTGACTGTCCAGGGTGGTTTGCGGCGCATAGAACTCGAAGCCCCTGTCCAGCTCGTGGAAATCCCCGTGGGCGAAGCGCTCGCCGTCGAAGTCGCCCGCCAGCCAGCCGCACTGGTAGAGGTTGCGATAATCCTCGCCCACCGGGGCAATCCCCTGCGGGCAGCTGATCAGCACATGGCGCTCACCAAGCGCGAACAGATCAGGGCACTCCCACATGTAGCCAAACTCGCCAAGACCGCCGCGCCCGCTGCCGGCGATGGGGCCCACCAGCGTCCAGGCATCCAGCGCATCACCGCGATAGAGCAGCACTTCCCCTTTGTCGTCCAGGGTGCGCGCTCCCAACACCATCAGCCACTGCTGGCCGTCGTGCCACACCTTGGGGTCTCGCACATGGCCGCTGTAGCCTTCAGGTAAATTGAGCACAGGTCCCAGCTTGGCAAAACCGCCCTCACCGTCGGCGCGAGCCAGACACTGGAAGGCGGTGCGGCTGCCATCCGGGTATTTGACGTTGCCGGTGTAGATGAGGGTCAGGCGCCCCTGCTCGTCGCTGACCGCCGAACCCGAATAGCAGCCGTGGCTCTCATAGGCTTCGGTGGGCAACAGCGCCACCGGCTCGTGCTGCCAGTGCAGCAGATCGGTGGAGCTGACGTGGCCCCAGCCCTTGTTGCGATGCTCGCAGCCAAGCGGGTTCCACTGGTAGAAGAGGTGATAGCGCCCGTTGTGCTCGATAAAGCCGTTGGGATCGTTGAGCAGCCCCACTGGAGCTGCCAGGTGCCAGCGGGGCCGATGGGGATCGGCCGCCGCCTTGAGCTGTCCGGCCAGCAGGGACCGGACAACCTGGTTGAGAAAATGGCTTTCCTTCATCACTCCACCTTGTACTTGAGCAGGTAGGAGGCTGCGAAGGCAGCGCCAAAGGCGATCACCAGCCCGATGACGTAGTGGATGAGGCTCATGGGCTGGACGATGGCCATGCCGGGGATGCCAGTCAGACCCACCGCCGTCATGCCCACCTTGGCGGCCACCACGTAGGCACCGCCGCAGGCCCCGCCGAACAGGCCGGCGAGGAAGGGCTTGATGTAGCGCAGGTTGACGCCAAAGATGGCGGCCTCCGTGATGCCGAGCAGGCAGGACATGGCCGCCGGCACGGTAATGGCCTTGATCTTCACGTCGCGGGTCTTGAAGTAGACTGCGAGGCAAGCACCGCCCTGGGCCACGTTGGCCATGGCCCAGATGGGCAGCAGGAAGTTGACGCCTATGGCCGGATTGGTGAGCAGCCCCGCCTCGATAGCGTGGAAGCTGTGATGGATGCCGGTGATGACTATAAGCGAATAAGTCCCGCCAAACACCAGCCCCGCCAGCCAGCCCGCCTGCTCATAGAGGGCGCTCAGACCGAAGGAGATGCCATCCCCCAGCACCCGACCCGCCGGGCCGATAAAGAGCAGCGCCACGAAGCCGGTGATGATGACGGTCAAGAACGGGGTGAGGATCAGATCCAGGGCGTCCGGAATGCGCCTTCTCAGCTGTTTTTCCAGATGGGACATGAACCAGACCGCCAGCAGCACCGGGAAGACGGTGCCCTGATAGCCGATCATGGCCACATCCAGCCCGAAGAAGTCCATGGTCTTGAAGCCGCCCGCCACGCCCCAGGCGTTGGTCAGGGCCGGGTGGGTCAGAATGCCCCCCAGCGTTGCCCCGAGGTAGGGGTTGCCGCCAAACTCCCGCGCCGCGGTAAAGCCGATCAGGATCGGCAGTATGATAAAGGCCGCCGAGCTGAACATGTCGAGCATGACGAACAGCGCGCTGTCGGCATTGACCCAGCCGTAGGTGCGCACCATGCCGAGCAGCCCCATCAGCAGACCCGAGGCGACTATGGCCGGAATGATGGGGACGAAGATGTTGGAGAGCGTCCGCGCCAGGCGCTGGGCCACGTTGAGCTTGGCCGTCGCCATGTCGGTCAACTCCGCCTTGCTGGCGGTGCCTGTGCCGGTCAACGCCACAAACTCCGCATAGACCTTGTTGACCAGACCGGTGCCGAAGATCACCTGAATTTGACCCGCGTTGCTGAAGCACCCCTTGACCCCGTCCAGCTTGTCGATGGCGGCCTTGTTCACCTTGCTGTCGTCCGCCAGCACCAGCCGCAGCCGGGTGGCGCAGTGGGCGGCACTGACGATGTTCTCACTGCCCCCGAGCAGGGGCACCAGATCCTTGGCTATCGCACTGATATTCATATTATTCCTCTTATGACCCGCCAGTTGGCGGGCCCTTGTCATATGAGATTAAGGGCTGTTGAGCTGCGGTTCTAGCCGCAGATCAACGGCCGCTTGCGCTCGATCGCGCCCAATAGCAAAAATTCATCCAGCTGGGTGCGGGTGGGCAGCGCCGTCATGGCCCCCTTGGCGGTGGTGGCGAGCGCCCCGCAGCCGTGGGCCTGAGCCAGGATGGCGGGCAGCTCGACCAGCGTCGGCAGCGACGAACGCCCGGCCAGCGCCGCCAGGAGACCGGCGACAAAGGCATCCCCCGCCCCCGTGGTGTCGAGCGGGGTCACCTTGGGCCCCACCCACTCCAGCAACTCGCCATCCAAACGGGCCACCACACCGGCCGCCCCCCGGGTCACCAGCACCAGGGCGGGCCCTTGTATGGTGGCCAAGCCCGCGGCCAGATCGTCCAGACCACTCAGCAATTGCAGCTCCTCCACCGAGAGCTTGACCACGTCCGCCAGGGCGATGGCTTCGCGCACCACGGGCAGCATCTCGGCCGGGTTGCCCCACACCTCCGGGCGCAGGTTGGGGTCGAAGCAGACTCGCCCGCCAGCCGCCTTGATGGCCGCCATGGCGTGCAGGCAGCTGGTGCGCACCGGCTCGTTGGCCAGGGCGATGGAGCAGGTCAGCAGCCACTGCCCGGCCAGGAAGACCGGCAGATCGGCGGGGCTCAGGAACTGATCGGCACTGGGGCGCACCATGAAGGTGAAGCTGCGCTCACCCTCGTCATCGAGCGCAACCAGCACTGTGCTGGTGCGATGGGCCGGATCCTGGGTCAGATGACGGATATCGACGCCCTCCGCCACTAGGGTCTCGGCCATAAAGCGGCCGAAGGGATCGGCGCCGACCCGGCCGATAAAGGCCGCATCGCCACCAAGCCGTGCCACCCCGACCGCCACATTGGCGGGCGCACCGCCCGGACACTTGAGGTAGTGCACCTCCCCTTCCGGGATAAGATCCACCACCGCATCCCCCATTACCCACACACGATTCGTCACCTTGCTACTCCACTGCTGCACAGGATTTGCCAGAGCCGGGCTCTGTTCTCTTGGTCGGCATTATCAGCTAAACCGTTTTAGCTAACCAATAGATCCCGGCGCCGGCTGCCATTTTTGTGATCGGGATAACGAACTAGAACCAGGTTTCCATCTGCACGCCAAAGTTCCACTCACCACCGGCGGTGAAATCGCTCTGGCCCATGGCGTCGTCGCTGGCGTAGTTGTCGAGCTCGGAGGACCAGTCCATCCAGGTGGCGAATACCCGCAACTCGGGCCGCTCGAAGAAGCCGGCGGTCTGCGCCTTGAAGGTGGGCGCGAAGGTGAGCTTGGTGAAGTTGCCGCTCACCGCCTGCCGTCCCTTGTAGCCCTTGGGATCCAGGTCCATGTACTGCCAGGCGGCCTCGTAGACCAGCTCCACGTTCTGGCTCAGCACCTGGGCCACCCGGGTGTTGAGGGTCAGCCACTGATACTCGTCCCCCTTCACGTAGCGATCCTGGCTCTGCTCCGCCAGCAGGGCCGGGGCGACACGCCAGCGCGGAGAAAGATCGGTTGCACCGAACACTGCCAGGCGCACCGCATCGGCGTCCGGCAGCAACTCGCTGTCGGAGCCCAGCCCCTTGAGCTCGGCCCCCAGGCCATGACCGTAGAGCACCGCCGCCTTGGAGAAGCCGGGGTTGATGCCAAAGAAGCTGTCGGCGTGGTAGGCCACCAGGGTGTGCGCCCCCTTGTTCGCCGCCTCGCTGCCAACGCCGCCGTCGTTGATGCGCGCCTCGTTGTCCTTGGCGGAGAGGCCGTTCAGCATCCACTGCCAGTTGCCGAAGCGGTTGTTCATGGTGAGGATGTAGCTCTCTATGTCCGAGAGGCCGCTGGCGCTGATGTCGCCGTAGTCGCGCCCGTAGAGGGAGAAATTCGCCTTCCAGCTGTCGGCCAGCTGCACGTCGTAGACACCGCCACCGGTCCCGGCCAGGAAGACCACGTCCGAGTCGAGCCAGTGGATGTCGAAGTTGTCCCGATCGAAGCGCTTGCCCGCCCAGAGCACCGAGTGCTGGAAGGGGCCGCTGAAGCTCGCCAGGTCGCCTATTTCGGCAAACACCTGGCGGGTGTTGAGGCTCGAATCGCTGGCGGTCCAGTCGTTGCTGGTCTCCACCCCGTCCGCCAGCATCAGCTTGTAGCGGGCCCAGCTGCCATCGTCGAAGGTCTGGGTCTTCAGCAGGTTGGCCTCCATGTAGGTGTCATCCTCGTTGCCAAGGCGACCCACGGCCCCGCCCACAGAGCCGGCTGGCGTCACGTAGGGACCGCCGCGCCCGCCGTTGCCGTTGCTGTTGACCAGCAGGCCGGAGCGGGCGTAGCCGTGAAACTCGAAGCCTTGGGCACCGGCGGTCTGCTTGTCCACCTTCTCGCTCTGGGCCTTGGCCACCACTGCTGTCTCCCGGGCCTCACTCGCCTTGCTCTGGGCCTCATCTGCCCGCGCTTCGGCGGCGGCGGCGCGGGACTCTGCCGCCTGCACTCGCGCCTCCAGCGCCGCCATACGCGCCTCTATACCGCCCTCGGCCGCCCACAGCGGGCTGCTCATCCCCAATCCCAGCGCTACCGCCAGCGCCAACTTGCTCTTGAACATCGTCATCTTCCTCACCTGTCATCTGCCGCCCGTCCGGGCGCTGTTGTTATGGACGAGCAGAGAATAGCTAAACCGCTTTAGCTAACTCAATATACCAGCTAAACCGTTTCAGCCACTTGTGATCAGCGTAACGTTTGCACAGGGAAAACCGACGGGAGTTGTGAGGAGGATCCCTCATCGGGATCCACTCAATAGGGCGGATCCGGGGCAAATCGCAGGCAAAAAGAAAGCCGGCACTGAAGGCCGGCTTGGGTCACGCAGGTCGCGGTTACTTGGTCAGGTCGTCGAAGAAGCGTTTCACCCCTTCGAAGAAGCCTTCGGATTTCGGCTTGTGAGTCTTGGCGGCGGCACCGCTGAAGGACTCGTCCAGCTGGCGCAGCAGATCTTTCTGGGTCTCGGTCAGCTTGACCGGAGTCTCGATCACCACCTTGCACATCAGATCCCCGACCTGGCCGGAGCGCACGGACTTGACGCCCTTGCCTCGCAGGCGGAACAGCTTGCCGGTCTGGGTTTCTGCCGTGACCTTGAGCTTGACTCGGCCATCCAGGGTCGGCACTTCGATCTCACCGCCCAGCGCCGCAGTGGTAAAGCTGATGGGCACCTCGCAGTAGAGATCGTTGCCGTCACGCACGAAGATCTCGTGCTCCTTGACGTGGACCTGTACGTAGAGATCCCCGGCCGGTGCGCCGGCCTCCCCCGCTTCCCCTTCGCCGGAGAGACGGATGCGATCCCCGGTATCGACGCCCGCCGGGATCTTCACCGACAGTGTCTTGGTCTTCTGGTAGCGCCCTTCCCCATGGCACTTGCGGCACGGATCCTTGATGATCTTGCCGCGACCATGACAGTGGGGGCAGGCCTGCTGCACCGCGAAGAAGCCCTGGCGCATCTGCACCTGACCGGAGCCGTGGCAGGTCGGGCAGGTATGGGCCTGGCTGCCGGTGTGGGCACCGGACCCGTTGCACACCTCGCAGTGGACCTGGCTCGGGATCTTGATCTCCTTGGAGACCCCGCGCACCGCCTCTTCCAGCGTCAACTCCATGTTGTAGCGCAGGTCGGAGCCACGGGCCGGACCGCGACGACCACCGCCACGACCGCCGAAGATGTCACCAAACACATCGCCGAAGATGTCACCGAAATCGGCACCACCGCCGAAGCCGCCATGGCCGCCGCCCTGGCTCTGATCCACGCCGGCATGACCGTACTGGTCATAGCGGGCACGCAGGTTCTCGTCAGTCAGGACCTCGTAAGCTTCCTTGACCTCCTTGAACTTCTCTTCCGATGCGGCATCACCCTGATTGCGATCCGGGTGATACTTCATCGCCAGACGCTTGTACGCCTTCTTGATCTCGCGCTCGTCGGCACCTTTCGATACCCCGAGCACTTCGTAGAAATCGCGCTTCGACATACTCATCCTGTTCTACTTGAGCCGTTATGCAGACGGGCGTTGGTTACCCAACGCCCGTGAAATCATTGACTGAGCCGATGGGCAGAGTCTGCTCTGCCCATCTGGGTTGGGCTTATTTCTTGTCGTCTTTCACTTCTTCGAACTCGGCGTCAACCACGTCGTCGTCAGCCTTGGCGGAAGAAGAGGACTGACCGGCATCAGCACCCGCGGCGCCTTGCGCCTGAGCCTGCTGCTGGGCAATCTCCATCAGCTTCTGGGACGCTTCCATCAGGGCCTGTTGCTTGGCTTCGATGGCAGCCTTGTCGTCACCCTTGATGGCGGCTTCCAGCTCGGACAGTGCAGTCTCGATCTTGGTCTTGTCGTCCGCAGGCAGGGCGTCACCGGCCTCGGTCACCTGCTTGCGTACCGAGTGGACCAGACCGTCAGCCTGGTTGCGGGTCTGCACCAGCTCTTCGAACTTCTTGTCTTCCGCCGCGTTGGCTTCCGCCTCGCGTACCATGCGTTCGATCTCGTCATCAGACAGACCAGAGGAGGCCTGGATGGTGATCTTCTGCTCCTTGTTGGTCTCCTTGTCTTTCGCAGAGACGTGCAGGATGCCGTTGGCGTCGATGTCGAAGGTCACTTCGATCTGCGGCAGACCGCGCGGTGCCGGACGGATGCCTTCCAGGTTGAACTGGCCCAGGGACTTGTTGTCGCTGGCGCGCTTGCGCTCACCCTGCAGCACGTGAATGGTCACGGCAGACTGGTTGTCTTCGGCAGTGGAGAACACCTGGGACTTCTTGGTCGGAATGGTGGTGTTCTTCTCGATCAGCGCAGTCATCACGCTACCCATGGTTTCGATACCCAGGGAGAGCGGGGTCACGTCCAGCAGCAGTACGTCGGTCTTGTCACCGGACAGTACGGCACCCTGGATGGCGGCACCCATGGCCACGGCTTCGTCCGGGTTGACGTCTTTACGCGGCTCTTTGCCAAAGAAGTCGGCAACGGTCTTCTGAACCAGCGGCATACGGGTCTGGCCACCCACCAGGATGACGTCGTCGATCTCGCCAACCGCCAGACCGGAGTCTTTCAGGGCGACACGAACCGGCTCCAGGGAGTCTTTCACCATGTCTTCCACCAGGGATTCCAGCTTGGCGCGGGTCACCTTGATGTTCATGTGCTTCGGACCTGTGGCATCTGCGGTGATGTACGGCAGGTTGACGTCGGTCTGCTGGGCGGAAGAGAGCTCGATCTTGGCTTTCTCGGCGGCATCTTTCAGACGCTGCAGAGCCAGCTGGTCGTTGCGCAGGTCGATGCCCTGCTCACGCTTGAACTCGTCTACCAGGTAGTTGATGACGCGGTTGTCGAAGTCTTCACCACCCAGGTGGGTGTTACCGTTGGTCGCCAGTACTTCGAAGGTGGTTTCACCTTCCACTTCGTCGATCTCGATGATGGAGATATCGAAGGTACCGCCGCCCAGGTCATAGACGGCAACCTTGCGCTCGCCCTTGACCTTGTTCACGCCATAGGCGAAGGCCGCAGCAGTCGGTTCGTTGATGATGCGTTTTACATCCAGACCAGCGATGCGACCGGCATCCTTGGTGGCCTGACGCTGGGCGTCGTTGAAGTAGGCCGGTACTGTGATGACCGCTTCGGTCACCGGCTCGCCCAGGTAATCCTCGGCGGTCTTCTTCATCTTCTTCAGCACTTCGGCAGAGATCTGCGGCGGTGCCATTTTCTTGCCTTTGACTTCTACCCAGGCGTCACCGTTGTCAGCCTTGGCGATGGCGTACGGCATGATCTTCAGATCGCGCTGTACTTCTTCATCTTCGAAACGACGGCCAATCAGACGCTTGATAGCGAACAGCGTGTTCTTCGGGTTGGTGATGGCTTGGCGCTTGGCCGGCTGACCAACCAGGATTTCGCCGTCATCGGCATAGGCAATGATGGACGGAGTAGTACGGTCGCCTTCCGCGTTCTCGATCACGCGAGCATGGTCGCCATCCAGAATAGCAACGCAGGAGTTGGTAGTACCCAGGTCAATACCGATGATTTTACCCATTTGACGAATCTCCAAATACTTTGAATAAACTGGCGAGGGGCTCGCCTTAAATACGTTAACGGCTAGGTGGGGCCTGCCACTGTGGCTTTCAAGCACCCGACATCAAATTCTTTCCGTGTCACCTAAATTTCCATGCCACTGAAATCAGATGCCGCCGTGGCCTTGCCACCTATATGGGGTCTCAAGCCGACGCTTCAAGCCCTGACCTTAAAAAACCGCGCATTCTTGCCCCTTGGGCGCAAGAGTGCTTGCCAAATGGCGCCAACAAATACCCTGATGGCGCCGCTACCAATAAAAAGCCCGCCGAGCGGCGGGCTCAGCACAGGGACGGAGCTCAGGCCGGGGCCTTGGAGACCATCACCATGGCCGGACGGATCACCCGACCGTTGAGTTCATAGCCCTTCTGCATCACGGCGATGACGGTGTTGGGCGCCAGCTCGGCGTTCTCTATCATGCTCATGGCCTGATGGGCGTTGGGGTCGAACGGCTGGTTCTGCGGATCCAGGGCGACCAGGCCAAACTTGGCCACCGAGCTCTGCATGGATTTGAGGGTCAGCTCGACCCCTTCGATCATCGGCTTGAGCGCTTCGCTCTCCTTGTCGGCGAGCTCGATGGCACGCTCCAGGTTGTCCAGCACCGGCAGCAGCTCGGCGGCGAACTTCTCCAGCGCGAACTTGTGTGCCTTCTCCACGTCCTGAGCGGCGCGGCGACGCAGGTTTTCCATCTCGGCGACGGCACGCACGGCGCGCTCACGCTCTTCCAGGGATGCCTGCTGGGCTGCCTCCAACTGGGCCTCCAGCTCGGCAATGCGGGCCTGCTCGGCTGTCACTTCACTGTCTACATCGGTCGGCTCGACTGGCTGGACTTCCACTTGCTCCATCGCTTCAACCTTTTGTTCTTCGTGGCTCATGACATCTCCAATATTCAGGGGTTACTTATGAGGGGTTGCTGACGTTCAGGTAAGCGACACGCGTCAACGGACCCTGTGTTGGCGCTATTATGGGGACGCAGCCCCGGCTTTCAAGGGGAAAAGGCCATATCAGGCACAATGCCTGCCGCCAGCCGGCCAGCTTGCCGCTTTTCGGGGCCGATTGCGCCAAGGGCCATGGAGACAGACAAATCCCCGGCAAAGCGCGGTATACTCCCCGCAAGACTTCCCCCAGACCCGATAACCTATGGATTCTCCGTTCAAAACCGTTGCCCTCATCGGCAAGCCCCATCATGAAGGGGCCAACCAGACCCTCAGCGGCCTGTATCAATACCTGAGTACCCGCGGTTTTCGGGTGCTGCTGGAGAGCCGGGTCGCCCAGACCCTTGGCATGCTGGGTGACAACGTGATGGATCTGGTGCAGCTCGGTGAGCAGGCGGATCTGGCCATCGTCGTCGGCGGTGACGGCAACATGCTGGGGGCGGCCCGGGTGCTGTCCCGGTTCGATGTGGCGGTGATAGGGGTGAACCGGGGCAACCTCGGCTTCCTGACCGATCTCTCCCCCCAGGATTACCTGCTGCCCCTGGAGCAGGTGCTCTCCGGCCACTTCAAGAGCGAGCACCGCTTCCTGCTGGAGGCCGCCGTCTATCGCCACGGCGAGCGCAAGTCGAGCAACCTGGCGGTCAACGAGGCGGTGCTGCACCCGGGCAAGATAGCCCACATGATCGAGTTCGAGGTCTATATCGATGGCAGCTTCATGTACAGCCAGCGCTCGGACGGCATCATAGTGGCCACCCCCACTGGCTCCACCGCCTACTCCCTGTCGGCGGGGGGCGCCATCCTCACCCCCAAGCTCAACGCCATCACGCTGGTGCCGATGTTCCCGCACACCCTGAGCAGCCGTCCCATCGTACTGGACGCGGACAGCGAGGTGCGGCTGCTGGTCTCCCCCGACAATCAGGATGACGCCATGCAGGTGAGCTGCGACGGCCAGGTGACCCTGGCGGTCCACCCGGGGGACGAGATCCTCATCAAGAAGAGCCAGCACAAGCTGCATCTGGTGCACCCGCTGGATTACAGCTACTTCCACGTGCTGCGCAACAAGCTCGGCTGGGGCAGCAAGCTGTTCTAGAAGGCGGGCCCGGGCCGCAGCAAGCCTGGCGGCGAGAGCCTAGCCCTCGCCGCCCTCAACCAGCCGAAGCGGTCCGGGCTCGAGCTGCAGATGCACGCCATTTCGCCCCGCCGCCTTGACCCTGTACATGGCCTCATCGGCCTTCGTCAGCAAGTGCGCCAGCCCTGACTCAGCGCCCGCGCAGACGCCCCCCACACTGACCGTCACCCCCTCGCACGGCGGGCAGGTCCCCTGACGGGAGCCAGTCTCTATCTGGCGGCGGATCCGATCGCAAATGTCATGGGCCATCTGGCCGTTCACCCCTCCCATGATGATGGCGAACTCCTCGCCACCTATGCGCCCCACCAGATCATCCTTGCGCGTCTCGGCCACCAGCACCCTGGCCACGTACCGGATCACCTCATCACCGCAGCCGTGACCAAATCGGTCATTGACGCGCTTGAAGTGATCGATGTCGAGCACCACCACGCAGCGCATCTGCCCTGGCCGCGCCCGCTCCCCCTGCCTGAACAGGCCGCGCCGGTTGAGCACCCCGGTGAGGGGATCCCGCTCCGAGAGGGCCAGCAGCGCCTGCTCCGCCTCCACATAGGCCACCAGGGGCAGCAGCAATACCGAGCCTATGGTCAACACCATGTGCATGAAGAAGATCCCATCGAGCAGCCAGTCTCCCTCACTCACGGGGCCAGTGGCCCCCAGCAGGAGCAGCAACCCCTGGCTCAGCAGTATGGTGAAATGCAGCAGGTAGATGACGGCGACGGCATGAAGTACCCGCTTCTGGTGCCGGCTGAGGGAGACGATGAGACAAGCACACCAGAGGTAGACCACAGACTCCATCAGGGCCAGCACCATGCGCACCTCGAAATGGCTCGACAGCCCCAGATAGGCAACCAACAGCAGGGCAACCCCTCCCCACAGGGTGCGGGGGCGCCAGGACAGGCCATAGAGGGCATAAAAGCCGGCCAACAACAGCAATATGCTCATGAGGGAGACCAGGCCACCGACCCTGATCCCCAGGGCCGGATAACCACTCCCTATCCCCAGACTGAGCAGCAAGATGGAGAAGGAGAAGAGGAAGGCCGACAGGGACCAGAACAGGAAGTTGCGCCGACCAGGCTTCAAGAAATGGATGAACAACATGAGCAGTGCCGACATCAGATTGATTGCCAGGGAGATCAACAGCAGGGTCGGGGTGTGGATCATCTAGATGCATCCTTGGTGAAAGCATGGTGGCCTGCCCGTTGAACCCGAGCCATGCCTGTCTCGAGTGTGTCTCAGCCACCCCGACTCCACAAGTTCACTGCCTCGACAAGACCCCATAAAGGTGAACCAATACAGGCTGATCGCGCACCTGGCCCCTAAGGACACATCGCCCATGGGATGCCATGACGGCTAGGTGTGGCACCTCGCACAGCCCCTCACCCCCTTTGCCCGGCAAAAAATCCCGCCCCGCACACTTTACTGTATATAAGACCAGTATATACTGGATGCATACACAGTAATGTTGACCCATACAGGATGAGACCATGCTGACCCAGCTGACCGTCAACAACTTCGCCATCGTCAAGTTTCTCGAACTCGATCTGCAATCCGGCATGACCTGCATCACAGGGGAGACGGGGGCAGGCAAATCCATTGCCATCGACGCCCTCGGCCTCTGCCTCGGCGAGCGGGCCGAAGCCAGCATGGTGCGACCGGGCAGCGACAAGACGGAAGTCAGTGCCCGTTTCCTGCTGGACGGCAACCCGGCCGCCCGCGCCTGGCTCGCCACCAACGAGCTGGAGAACGACGGTGAGTGCATAGTTCGGCGGGTACTCTCCGCCGAGGGGCGCTCGCGCAGCTACATCAACGGCGTCCCAGTCCCCCTGGTGCAGCTCAAGAGCCTGGGTCAGTTGCTGGTCAACGTTCACGGCCAGCACGCGCATCAGCTGCTGCTCAAGCCTGACTATCAGCTCGCCCTGCTGGATGGCTATGCCGGTCACCACCTGCTGCTCGATGAGGTGCGCCAGCACTATCAGCAGTGGCGCCAGCTGCAGAACGAGCTCAACCGCCTCAAGGCCGAGCAGCAGCAGCGGGAGGCCCGTCGCCAGCTCATCGAGTATCAGGTGCAGGAGCTGGACGAGTTCGCCCTGCAACCCGGGGAATTTGAGGCCATCGAAGAGGAGCACCAGCGCCTCGCCAACGGCACCGAGCTGATGCAGGAGTGCGGCTATTGCCTCGACCTGCTCTATGACAACGAGGAGACCACCATAGCCGGTCTGCTGCAGGTGGCGGTGGACAGGGCCGAGACCCTGGTCGGCATGGACAGCCGCCTTGGCAACGTGCTCGGCATGCTGAACGAAGCCCTGATCGGCGTGCAGGAGAGCCACAGCGAGCTGCGCAGCTATCTGGATCTGCTGGAACTGGATCCCGAGCGTTTCAACGAGCTGGAGGCCCGCCTCTCCAAGGCGATCAATCTGGCCCGCAAGCACCACGTCAAGCCGGCGGATCTCCCGTCGCACCATCAGGAGCTGGCCAGCGATCTCGCCCGCCTCCACTCAGATGAGGAGCGGTTGGAGGGGATGGAGGATGAACTGGCCGAGGCCCGTCAGGCCTTTGTCCAGGCGGCAGAGGTGCTCAGCCAGAGCCGTCAGCGCTATGCCCTGGAGCTGGCCACCCAGGTGACCGCCAGCATGCACGAACTGGCGATGCCCGATGGCCGCTTCGCCATCGAGGTCCGCCCCGACGCCCAGAGCAGCCTCTCCCCCCTCGGCATAGACCGGGTGGAGTTCATGGTCACCACCAACCCCGGGCAGCCTATCCAGCCGCTGGGCAAGGTGGCCTCCGGCGGCGAGCTGTCGCGCATCAGCCTCGCCCTAGTGGTGATCAGTGCCCGCAAGATCTCCACCCCCACCCTGATTTTCGACGAGGTGGACGTGGGGATCAGCGGCCCGACGGCGGCCGTGGTGGGCCGCCTGCTGCGCCAGCTCGGCGAATCCACCCAGGTGATGGTTGTCACCCACCTGCCCCAGGTGGCCGGCAAGGGCCACCAGCACATGGTGGTCAGCAAGCACACGGACGGCAAGACCACAGAGACCCAGATGCAGGCACTCAACCAGGGTGCCCGCCTCAACGAGCTGGCCCGTCTGCTGGGTGGGGATCAGATCACCGACAACACCCTGGCCAATGCCCGCGAGCTGCTTGCCTCCTGAGGGCGGTGCGGCAAGCCATCGACGCCGCTCGCCGCCTCCGGGGCGGCGAGCCATCCAGTCTTCGTCGACATGAGCGTAAGTGAGTCATCAACCTTCCGACGCCAGCCCTAAGTGGCATGTCATCAACCTTCATGGTGACCTGATCGGAGGGAGAGCCACCCAGCTGCCGGTACGGGGGTCAGTGATCAACTTCCCCGGTTGCCTGCCCAAAGCAGCGGATCCTGGCCTCATTGCACGGCCTGCCCGAGGCGCCGAGCCATCGCCCCCGGCAATCTGCCAGGGGGCGATGGGCCCCGGCACTAGCACAGGGCCACCCTATGCCTTGGCAGCCAGGCGCCAAGTGCCACCAAGGGCTTGGGTCGATGGCGTGCACCTGGCACCTCCCCCAGCCCTCGGCGCCCCAAGCGAAGAGAGGCCGAATTTGCCCCCCTGGCCGCCAGACAGTAGAGTGGAACCGACTCGGGCCCCATGGCCCCCTCTGGCCCGGCGCCGCGACATGCGGCCGAGACCATCACCCGACATCAGGAACCACCTCATGCTTCATGTCTTTGGCCACAAGAATCCCGACAGCGACAGCATCTGCACCGCGCTGGTCACCGCCGACTGGCTCAATCGTCAGGGTCGTCCCGCCCAGGCCTATACATTGGGTGAACCCATTGCCGAGACCCGCTTCATCCTGGAGACGGCGGGCGTGGCGGCCCCCCCGGTTCTGACGGGCAGCGTCGCCAACAAGCCGGTCTTTCTGGTGGATTTCAGCGAACTGGAGCAGGGGCCGGAGGGGCTGGCCGAGGCCGATGTGCAAGGCCTCATCGATCACCACCGCATCGGCACCCTCATCACCCGTAGCCCCCTCGACGCCTGGATCAGGGCGGTCGGGTGCAGTGCCACAGTGCTGCTGGAGCTGATGGGCCATGACAATCTGTCCCGCACCCAGGCCAGGTTGTTGCTTGGGGCCATCATCAGCGACACCTTCAACTTCACCTCCCCCACCACCACGGCAGAGGACAGGCTCGCGGTCGAGCGGCTGCTGCCCATCGCCGATCTGGTCCTGGCCCCCTTTGCCCAGACCCTGCTGGAGCGGCGCACCCAGTTGGGCGATACCCCCCTGTGTGAGCTGATCGTTGCCGACGAGAAGGCCTATCAGATAGCGAGCCATTCCCTCATGGTCAGCCAGATCTGCGTGATGGACCCGAGCCAGATCCACAGCCGGATGGAGGAGTTGCATCACGCCATGGCACAGAGGCTGACCCTGGACTCGCTGGACGGCTATGTCTTGATGCTGACCGATCTGGCCAGGGGGAGCAGTGAGCTCCACTTTGCCAGCAGGGGCATACTGCCAGCCGAGCCGGTTCACCTGGCGGGGGCCCTCAGCCGCAAGAAAGAGGGGCTTCCCTGGTTGACCCGACAGCTGTCATAAGCCCCCAGCCAGCCCCTGTCCCAGTGGCGGCCTGCCGACCGCCACTGGGATTTCCCCCTAGACATCGGATCCCTGCACCTTGGCTCGAAGCCGGGCGAGCAGCATGATCACCAGGCACAGCCAAGACAAACCCCACGGCTGTGCTACCCATGGACCCTTTACCCATCTCATTCCTCCATCAAGGGGGCCATGGACGGCATGTCTTCATTTTCCATTCAACTGCGTCTGTTATGCTGATGTAAACAAAGGTGATCTTGCGCGCCCTCCCCGACAAAGGATGAAGTCTGGCGCTCAAGACAGACGAGTGAGAACCATGCAATACAGGGCGGGATCATTGTGGTAGGGGGCAGATCCTTTGTCCCCGGTGACCCGCGCCATGCCAAGGAGAACTGCTGATGACCCACACCAACATAGTGCTGTTGCTGGAAGGCAAGGATTACGAGCAGGAGACGCTGGCCAAGGCGAGCCGCCTGGCACAGGGGCTGGGGTGCGCTCTGACCCTGTTGCACCTGACGCACAGCAGCAAGGTGCGCCGCAAGAGCCTGTCGCTGTCCGAGGAAGAGCGCAGTGCCCAGGGAACCCTGGATGCCAAGGCCATCATCAGCGAACTCATCACCCTGCTGCCCCATCCGGTGGATTACCACTGCCTGGTGGTCGATGACGTGGTCAGGGATCTGGGCCAGTGGCTGAGCACCCACCCGACTTCGCTCCTGCTGGTCGGCAGCCGCCACCACTGGATGGAGGGCTCATTGGCGCGTCTGCTCATCTACAAGCTGCCCGTCGATATCCAGATCTGCCACGAGCCCTATGCCGAGCAGCTCAAGGCCGTCGGCTGAGTACCCGGGAGCCCGCTCAATGAGCGGGCTCCCTGCATTTCTCCCCTCGGTAGACCTCACGGCCCCTTGCACTGCCCCCAGCGGGTATCATGCCGGTCTCCCCCTCTCCTCCGGCGGTCACCCGGCCCCTTAATTGACAACTTCATCTACATGATTTCTTACACATTGCTCGCTTCTTTTTAAGTGCCATTTGCTGCAGGATATCGCCCTTGCACGCCTTCGCGCGTTTCGTTCAGGTGATAAATGAAGACTCTTCCAAAACCAGGCAAATATGCCCTGCTTGCCCTGGCACTGCTGGCCCTCGTGGTCTGGCTGGCCTGGCCCGGCAAGACCCAGGGCCCGGTGCTAACCGCCACAGTGACTCGTCAGGATGTGGAGCAGACGGTGCTGGCCAGCGGTGTACTACAGGCCATAGAGCAGGTGGATGTGGGAGCCCAAGTCTCGGGTCAGGTCACCTATCTGGCGGTGGAAGCCGGGCAACAGGTCAAGCAGGGAGATCTGCTGGCAGAGATAGATCCCCTTATCGCCCAGAACAACCTCAAGACCGCGGAGGCCGAACTGGTCAGCCGCCGTGCCCAGCTCAAGATCAAGCAGGCCCAGCTCAAGCAGAACGAGTTGACCTGGCGCCGCCAGCAGCAGATGTTCCGGCAGGAGGCGAGCTCCCGAGCGGATCTTGAGAGCGCCGAAGCGCAGCTGGCCGTCACCCGGGCCGAGTTGCAGAGCGCCCAGGCAGACATCGACAACGCCCTAATCAAGGTGGAGCGCACCAAGACGGAGCTCGGCTATAACCGCATTCAGGCCCCCATGGATGGCACCGTCGTCAGCATAGTGACCCGCCAAGGGCAGACCCTGGCCGCCAGCCAGACGGTCCCGACCCTGCTCAAGCTCGCCAACCTGGACACCATGACGGTCAAGGCGCAGATCTCGGAGGCGGACGTCACCAAGGTCAGGGCAGGCATGCCGGTCTACTTCACCCTGATCGGAGACCCGGACCGCCGTTATCACGGCACCCTGCGCACAGTCGAGCTGGCCCCCACCAACATCAACGAGCAGAGCGCCAACACCACGACCACCAGCAATGCCGCCATCTACTATTACGCCCTGTTCGATGTGCCCAACCCCGACCATCAGCTGAGGGTCGCCATGACGACCCAGGTCACCATAGTGCTGGGTGAACGCAAACAGGTATTGGCCATCCCCCAGACCGCCCTCGGCAAGAAGCTGGGGGAGCACGAATATGAGGTTACCCTGCTGATGGAGGACGGGCAGAAAGAGACCCGCCGCATCAAGACCGGCATGAAGGATGACATCAAGATAGAGGTGGTGAGCGGCCTGAACGAGCAGGACAAGGTCATCCTGGATCAGGGCAAGCCCGTCCAGCACGATGAGAGTGAGATGGCACCGTGAGCGAGCCCCTGATCCGGCTCAAGGGCATAGAGCGCCGCTACCAGAGCGGGGAGCACGAGGTAACGGTGCTGCACCCGCTGGATCTGACCATAGCGGCGGGGGAGATGGTGGCCATCGTCGGTGCCTCCGGCTCCGGCAAGTCCACCCTGATGAACCTGCTGGGCTGCCTCGATCGCCCGAGCGGCGGCCAATACCTGTTTCGTGGTCAGGACACCGCCGGCCTGGATGCCCTGGCCCTGGCGCGGCTGCGCTGCCACCACTTCGGCTTCATCTTCCAGCGCTACCATCTGCTGCCCCATCTGGATGCGGCCGCCAACGTGGAGATCCCCGCCATCTATGCCGGCACCTCCCGCCCCGAGCGCCAGATACGTGCCCGCACCCTGCTGACTCGCCTGGGCTTGAGCGATCGCAGCCACCACAGGCCGGGCCAGCTCTCCGGCGGCCAGCAGCAGCGGGTCAGCATAGCCCGGGCGCTGGCCAATGGCGGCGAGGTGATCCTGGCGGACGAGCCCACAGGCGCCCTCGACAGCCACAGCGGCAAGGAGGTGATGGCCATCCTGAAGGAGCTGCACGAGCAGGGTCACACCATCATTCTGGTGACCCACGACATGGCGGTGGCCAACCACGCCAATCGCATCATCACCCTGCGGGACGGACGCGTGGTGGAAGACAGCGGCCGGCTGGCTGCCAGCTCCCCCATCTCCCCGGATAAGGCCCACGGGGTGGAAGAGCGTCAGCAGATAGCACAAGCCGCCACCGACCCAGCCGCCGGGCAGAAAGCCCACGAGGCAGCGCAGGGCCGGATCCCCATGGCCTCAGTCGCCAGACGCGGCAGTCAGGGCTGGGATCGCTACCGGGAGGCGGGTCGCATGGCCCTGCACGCCATGCTGGCCCACCGCATGCGCACCTTCCTCACCATGCTCGGCATCATCATCGGTATCGCCGCCGTGGTCAGCGTGGTGGCGCTGGGCCAGGGGGCCCGCGCCAAGGTGATCGACGACATCAACGCCATGGGCACCAATACCATCGACATCTTCCCCGGCAGGGACTGGGGTGACGAGAAGGCCGCCAGCATCCAGACCCTGAACGAGCGGGATCTCGACGCCCTGCTCGGCCAGCCCTATCTGGAGGGGGCCAGCCCCCAGATCGCCACCTCGGGTCAGCTCCGTTATCGCAACAAGACCAGCAGCGGCAGCGTGGTGGGGGTCGGCAGCGACTTCTTTCGGGTCAAGGGGATGACCCTCACCCAGGGCCGACTGCTCGACGAGCGGGACATCCGCAGCCGGGCGGCGGTGGCCGTGGTGGATGGCAAGACCATCACGAGCCTGCTCGGCAAGACGGATCCCGTCGGCCAGGTGGTGCTGGTCGGCACCCTACCGGTGCGCATCGTGGGGGTCGTCAGCCAGGAGACCGGCTTCGGCCGCAGCAGCCAGTCGGTCAATGTCTGGCTGCCTTACAGCGCCGTGATGAGCCGCCTCATCTCCCAGAGCCACTTCAGCCAGATCACCATAAGGGTCAAGGACGGGGTCCAGCCCGCGCTGGCCGAGCAGGCCGCCGTGGCGCTCTTGACCCAGCGCCACGGGGTGAAGGATTTCTTCACCTTCAGCAGCGACAGCATCGTCAAGTCGGTGGAGAAGACCACGGCCACCCTGACGCTGCTGGTCTCCGCCATTGCGGTGATCTCCCTCATCGTCGGTGGGGTCGGGGTGATGAACATCATGCTGGTGTCCGTGGTGGAGCGCACCCGCGAGATAGGGATCCGCATCGCCGTCGGCGCCCGCCAGTCCGACATCCTGCAGCAGTTTCTGATCGAGGCTGTGATGGTCAGCCTGCTGGGGGGCCTGCTCGGTATCGGCCTTGCCATGTTCATCGGGTTTGTCTTCTCCCTGCTCGTGGAAAGTTTCCAGATGCGCTTTTCGCTCTTTTCCATCCTGATGGCCTTCGGCTGCTCCTCGCTCATCGGGATCCTGTTTGGTTACCTGCCCGCCCGCAATGCGGCCCGGCTCGATCCGGTCGAGGCACTGGCGAGGGAATGATGATGCACAACTTGTCCGGCCCGAGGAGGCTTCGCCTCTCATCCAACCAACAGCGCAGCCTCTTGTCGAGAATGGCGCTCAGCCTGGTGCTCACCACCTGCCTCGGTGCCTGCAGCCAGCAGAGCACCTACCACAGGCCCGAACTGGACGTGGCGCCAGCGTGGCAGCAGGATGCCCGGGATCTTGGCGGCCAGCAGGCCGGGCTCTGGTGGCAGGGGTTCCGGGATCCCGCCCTCGACCAGCTGGTCGATAAGGTGCTCGCGGCCAACCCGGACATGCAGGTCGCGGGGCTCAGGCTCAAGAGCGCCCTGCTCGGTGCCGATCTCGCCGACACCAACCTCACCCCGTCGGTCAACGCCAGCCTGGGGGCGAGCGGCAACAAGAACATGAAGGATGGCAGCGCCAGCAGCAACCTTGGCCCTTCCTTCAACCTGAGCTATGAAGTGGATCTCTGGGGCAGACTAGCCGCGGCAAGGGATCAGGTGAGCTGGGAGGCACAAGCCAGCGAACAGGATCTGGCCGCCACCCGATTGCTGCTCATCGGCAAGACCCTGGAGCAATACTGGCAGCTGGCCTACCTCGGCTCGGCCATCTCCCTGGGCGAGCGTCAGCTGGCCAACTACGAGCGGATAGAGCGGCTGACCCGGGCAAAATATGACGCCGGGGCCGTCACCCGCCTCGATCTGGTGCAGGCCAGCCAACAGAAAGCCGGCAAACAGGCGGATCTCTCCTCCCTCACCCTGCAACGGGAGCAGGCCGGCAATGCCCTGCGCCTGCTGCTCGGCCGCAGCAGCGGTCCGCTGGAGTTCGCCCCGACCTCCCTCGCCATGGGTCCCATTCCGACGCTGGCGGTCGGCATACCGGCCGATGTGCTGAGCAGGCGCCCAGACGTGCGGGCCGCCGAGCTGCGCCTTCGCAAGACGCTGGCCAGGGGGGACGAGATCCGTACCGGTTTCTACCCCACCCTCAGCCTCACCGGCGGCGCCAGCACCACCTCGGACACCCTGACCCAGGTGCTGCAGAACCCGGTGGGGACCCTGGGTGCGACCCTGGCGCTCCCCTTCCTCGAGTACAACAAGACCCGGCTCTCCATCGCGAGCTCCGAGATTGACTATCAGATAGCCGAGACCGAGTTTCGCAAGCAGCTCTATACGGCCCTGCTGGAGGTGGAAGACGGCCTGGCCGCTCGCCAGCAGGGGGAGCAGCGTCTGCGCTATCTCGAGCAGCAGCTGGCCTATGCCAAAGAGGCCGAGCGGCTGGCGGGGGCCCGTTTCCTGGCAGGCGCCACCGGGGTTCAGCCCTGGCTGGACGAGCAGAATCGACTGTGGGATGCCGAGCTCGGCGTGCTGGCCCAGCAACAGAGCCAGCTAAAGACCATGGCCGGGATCTACCGGGCGCTGGGAGGCAGCGATCGGAGCTAGAGCCAGGTCAACCCCACGGCAGCCAGCATGGCCTCCATGCTGGCTACCCTTGCCCTCACCCGCCACAAAGCAATTGATAATAATTTTCATTTAATGAAAAATGAGCGCTCTCGTCTGTCAGGAGTACTCAAATGTCACAGTCCGCCCCGGTCAATCGCCCTCGCCTGCTCACCGTCAAGCATGTCCACGATGTGAGCCCTCATCTGCGCCGAGTCTGCCTGACCAGCCCTGAACTGGCGGATTACCCCTTCAGCTGTGGCGGTGCCCATATCAAGATCATGCTGCCCCGGCCGGGCCAGAGCGAGGTAGTGCTGCCAACCCCGACCCCCAAGGGGCCCCGTTGGGAAGATCCGAGCCAGAAACCCGTGATCCGCACTTTCACCATCCGCGCCTTCCGCCGCGAGACCCTGGAGATCGACATCGACTTCGCCCTGCACGGCGATGTCGGCCCCGCCAGCCGTTTCGCCCTCCACGCCAAGCCGGGGGACAGGCTCGCCATCTCGGGCCCGGGCGGCCCGGACCCCATGTTGCAGGTGGCCAAGCACTACTACATGGCAGGCGATCTCACCTCCCTGCCCGCCATCAGCGCCATGGCCGAGGTGATGCCGGCAGAGGCCCGGGGCCATATCGCGCTGTTGGTGCCCCATCAGGAAGATGTGCAGGATCTGTCGCTGCCCGAAGGGGTCAGCCTGCGCTGGTTTGTCGGCACGCCGGACCAGACCGGCCCTCTGGTGGAGCACTTCACCACCCTGCCCATGGCCGCCGAGGGGAGCTATTTCTGGTTCGGGGGGGAAGAGGGTCTGGTGGTGCCTCTGCGCCGTCATGTCAGGCGTGCGCTGGAGATAGATCGTTCACAGGTCTATGCGGTGCCTTACTGGCGCAGCGGCAAGGATGAAGACGCCTACCATCAGGATCGTCACGTCGTGATGGATAGCTGATAACACCCTGTATTCCTTGCACTTATCAGGCCTTCTCCCGCTCGGGAGCGGGCCTGGTTGCCATTCGCCCCTCCTTTTTACGGCCCGCCCCCCATCTCTGGTGATCCTCTCGGTAGTGCTTGCATTTGAGACGGACAGCAAGATAATGATAATCACTCTCAACAATGATGATGTGTGCCGGACGCAGATCCCAGATCCAAACGCCCGAGCGTTCCAGACACGTCGTCGACCCCATTTGCACAGCAAGGTAATCCCAGATGGCTGTTTTGAATTCGGTAATGCGCGCCTTCGCGGTGGAGGCGCTCCCCACCCCTGCCGACCTGTTGGCACAGCATCCCTGCTCGGCCGACATGGCGCAGCACATTGACCACCACCGCCACCAGGTGCGCCAGATCCTAAGTGGGGCAGACGATCGCCTGCTGGTGGTGATAGGCCCCTGCTCCATCCATGATCCCGTCGCCGCCCTCGACTATGCCAAGAGGCTGGCACGGCTCGCCGTCGCCTATGAGGACAGGCTGCAAATAGTGATGCGCACCTATTTCGAGAAGCCGCGCACCACAGTCGGCTGGAAGGGGCTGGTCTTCGATCCTCATCTCGATGGCAGCAACGACATCGGTCACGGGCTCCGCCTGGCCCGCCAGCTGCTGCTCGACATCAACCGGCTGGGGCTGGCCACCGCCACCGAGTTTCTCGATACCACCAGCTTCCTCTATCTGGCGGATCTCGTCAGCTGGGGAGCGATCGGTGCTCGCACCACAGAATCCCAGGTACACAGACAACTGGCCTCGGCCCTGCCCTGTCCGGTCGGCTTCAAGAACGGCACGGATGGCAACATCCGGGTGGCCATCGATGCCATCCTGGCCAGCGAGGCCTCCCATCTGTTCACCGCCCCCGGCAGCCAGGGGGGCATGGTGGTGATCAAGAGCGAGGGCAACCCAAGCGGCCATATCATATTGCGTGGCGGTACCCTGCCAAACTACCACCAGAGCGACGTGATGGACGCGGCCGAGCGCCTGGTGCGCCAGGGGCTCAACCCTCGGCTGATGGTGGATTGCAGCCACGGCAACAGCCAGAAATTGCACCAGAACCAGCTTCGGGTCGCCGAGGAGCTCTGCCGCCAATTGCGGGGCGGGAGCAATACCATCGCCGCCGTCATGGTCGAAAGCTTCCTGCAGGGGGGCAGCCAGAAACCGGCGCCACTGAGTGAGCTGCAATATGGCTTGTCGGTCACCGATGCCTGCCTCTGCTGGGAGGAGAGTGAAACCCTGCTGGCCATGCTGGCCGATGCCATCGAGGCGCGTCGTCAATGTTCAAACAGGCGCGCCATTCCCCTTCGCAATGAAGTCAGCCAGCCTGTCAGCTAACACATTGCCTATTTCTCCACAGCGGGGTCGCCAGACCCCGATTCACATCTTCGGCCTGGGTAAATGACATTCACATATTGTCCTGGCAAGGGTGCCAAATAGAGCAGTCATGAGGGAAGAAATTGGTACAAGAGGGACAATGTCTCCCCATGATAGAAAAATGGGCAGACAGGCAGAGCGAGAGATACACCGGCAACCCCACCTATTTAATCCCATCGTGACGCCCGCTAATTTGTTGTCTTGTGCCATCAGAGATAACAAATGGGCTGTATGAGTCCTCATCGTGTGGCTGACAACACGCCACAGAGATTAGCTTCCCGCTAATGGATCCTTTTTATTGGCCCATGATGGTCATGGCTATTCCGGATAGGTAATCGTAATTCGGTGTCATCTTCTCTGGACAATAGAACAACAGGATCCTGAAAATAATAATGCCGCCCCTTGGGCGGCATTATTGATGAAGCGATCCTGGCAATCAGATCAGGAAGTCGTTCAGATCCTTGCCCAGCGCAACTTGCTCGGCAATGGCTTTGGGCATGCGGCCCTGGCCGGTCCAGGTCTTCTCCTGGCCATCTTCCTGATACTTGTATTTGGCAGGGCGCGGAGCGCGCTTGCTCTTGGTCGCGCCAGCAGCTGCCGGAGCGGCCACGCTGCCGATCAGCTCGCGCGGATCGATGCCAGCCTGTTGCAGCATCTCGGTAAACTCGCTCAGCTTGCGCTGACGCTCTTCCTGCTCGGCCCGCTCTTGCTCTACGGACTCGGCACGCTCGTTATATACCAGATCAAACTTTTCTTTCGCTTCTTGCAGTTGCTCAAACGGCAGTTCACGAATGGCAGCACGCAAGCTGCGAATGTTCAGCAGAACCTTCAGAAACTCGTTCATTACTTCCTCACAGAATTATTTTTGTATGTCACAGGGATTACACATTCTGAGAATAGCATGTCCGCTCGATAACAACATAATGATTTTATAGTGCCGGAGCAATTCCTGGCACCTGGATGTCATTATTCCCTGTGGTTAATTCACGCCGTCACTCTTATCAGATGGTCCACTCAACAGACATTATTTCTTCAACACAGCTTAATCGGTGCCAGTTTCCCAAAGTATTCATCAGCCAGATAAAAGAGGTGCCATCCAAGCACCGCCATGTATATATCCCACCCCATTTCGCCATCAACACAGCTCGGTGTTCCATGTACAAATATTGGCCGCACCATCCGGGCATCGGATGAAAAAGCACCATAGCCAAACCGTGCAGCGCCATGCATCAAGGGCACTCTTCTCCCTGGCTCAGCCAATTTCCTTTGCCTGGGCGCTTATCCATTCGATGAATGCCTGGATCTTGGGGCATTGGCGATGGGGGAGCGTGGCCATGTAGTAACGTTGATTGCAGCGAACCGCCTTGCCCGGGAAGGGCTCCACCAGTTCGTTGCGCTCCAGCCGCTGGCGCACCAGGTTCTTGCGGCCCATGGCCACGCCGGCGTGATTCATGGCGGCGATGATGGCGAGATCGGAACGATCGAAGCCCATGCTCGACTGGCAGCCATCGAGGGAGACATCGGCCTGGCGAGCCCAGCTGCACCACTCGTCGGTATCCGAGTCATATCCCCAGGCCTGCCTGTCGTGCAGCAGGCGACAGTGGTTCAAGTTATCCGGGTTATTCAGCAACTGGTGTCGCTCGGCATATTCGGGGCTGCACACCGGCACCATGTATTCATCCATCAGCGGGTGGATGGCGAGCCGCTCCGGCACCTTGTCATCGAAATAGATCGTCAGATCGATACCATAGCCGTGCAGATTGACGTTCTCGTTGCCTGTCATGATGTTGAGATCGATCTGGGGATGCAGGCGAGAAAAATCCGCGAGCCGCGGCACCAGCCAGCACTGGGCGATGGAGGGACGGGAGTAGACGGTCAGGGAACCGGACAGCTCCTGATTCTTGATCTCCAGGATCTCCTGGTTGATGAACTCCAGCGATGACTTGAGCGCCCAGAACACCCGCTGCCCCTCCGTCGTCAGCACCACCTTGCGATGAAAGCGCTGGAACAGCTTGAAGCCGAGCTCCTCTTCCAGCGCGCTGATCCTGTGGCTCACCGCACTCGGGCTGAGCGCCAGCTCATCCGCCGCCAGGGCAAAGGAGCTGTGGCGGGCCGCCGCCTCGAAGGTGTGCAGCTTGGAGAGCTGATAGCCGCTGAGCAGCTTGTTTCTCGATACGTAGTTGTCTTCGGTATACATCCGCCTTCCCCGTCACAGGCTCAACATCGCCGTCATGATATCCCGGATGACCTGATTCAGGGTGAGGCAACCGAACCCAAGTCACATAAATACCGCTAAATGTGATGAATGTGGCACATTTGCATCAACTCAGCTCATCCAAGAGGCCATTTTCATCATTTGTCAGCCCGACGCCCTTCCCGTTCAATAGGCCCATCATTTATCTCTAATCATCCTTGTCGAGGCGCAGTATGAATTCTGAAGTGTGGGTCGTCGGTACCTTGCTGACTAGCATCATTCTGATTGTCGTCACCATAGTGAAGGGCAAGGTACATCCTTTCCTCGCCTTGCTGCTGGCGAGCTTCTATGTGGGCACCATGATGGGAATGAACCCCGTCAAGATGGTCAATGCCATGGAAGAGGGCATAGGCAGCACCCTGGGCTTTCTCGCCGCCGTCATCGGCCTTGGTACCATACTCGGCAAGATGATGGAGGTGTCAGGGGCGGCGGAGCGCATCGGCCTCGCCCTGCAAACATGCCGCTGGCTCTCGCCCCAGGTGATCATGGTGCTGGTCGGTCTGGTGTGCGGCATCACGCTGTTTGTCGAGGTCGGGGTGGTGCTGCTCATTCCGCTGGCCTTCTCCATCGCCCGCAAGACCAGAACCTCGCTGCTGACCCTGGCCATTCCGCTCTGTACCGCCCTGATGGCCGTGCACTGCATAGTGCCGCCCCACCCGGCCGCCCTCTATGTCACCAACCAGCTGGGTGCCGATGTGGGATCCGTCATCGTCTATGGTCTCGCGGTCGGACTCTTTGCCTCCCTGGTGGGCGGCCCGCTGTTTCTGAAGCTGCTCGGCAAGCGGGTGCCATTCAAGGAGGTGCCCGCCGCCTTTGCCGACATCCAGGCCCGCGATGAGGCAAGCCTCCCTACCTTGAGCGCTTCGCTGTTCACCGTGCTGCTGCCCATACTGCTGATGCTGGCCAAGACGGTGGCCGAGCTCAACATGGATCACGCAAGCCACCTCTATACCGTGCTGGAGTTTATCGGCAACCCCATCACCGCCATGTTCATCGCCGCCTTCACCGCCTATTACGTGCTGGGAATCCGTCAGCGTATGAAGATGGAAGGGCTGCTGGACCAAACAGAGCAGTGTTTCTCCTCCATTGCCAACATCTTGCTGATCATCGGCGCGGGTGGCGCCTTCAACGGCGTACTCAAGGCCAGCGGCCTGGGGGACAGCCTGGCGACCATCCTCTCCCAGCTGGACATGCACCCCATACTGCTGGCCTGGCTGGTCGCCATCATATTGCACGCCGCCGTGGGCTCGGCCACCGTCGCCATGATGGGGGCCACCGCCATCGTCTCCCCCATCATGGTGCACTACCCCGAGATAAGCCCCGAGATCATGACGCTCGCCATCGGCTCAGGCGCCATCGGCTGCACCATGGTGACAGACTCCCTGTTCTGGCTGGTCAAACAGTATTGCGGTGCCACCCTGAACGAAACGCTCAAGTACTACACCAGTGCCACCTTTGTCGCCTCCCTGATGGCGCTGGCCGGTACCTTCCTGCTCTCCTATATCGTGTAACAAGACCGAGACATCCCATGAAAAACATCGACGTCCAACAACTCATTACCCAATTCCCGCTGGTTCGCTCCCTGATCGCACTCGAACCCGTGACCTGGTTCAACCCCAAGGCCACCACGCTGGCGATCGGTCTGCCCTATGTGGGCCTGGATGGCAACGATGTGGCGGATGCCTCCGCCCGCCTCGCCCGCTTCGCCCCCTACATGTGCGACGCCTTCCCCGAGACCCGCGTCAGCAAGGGCATTCTGGAGTCCGAGATAGCGGCCATCCCGGCCATGCAGGCAACGCTCAATGCGCGTTACGGCATCGAGGTAACCGGCAAGTTGCTGCTGAAAAAAGACAGCCACCTGCCCATCTCCGGCTCCATCAAGGCCCGTGGCGGCATCTATGAGGTGCTGACCCACGCCGAACGGCTGGCCATCAAGGCCGGGTTGCTCTGCGAAGAGGACGACTATCGCAAGCTGTTCACGGACGAGTTCCGCCAGTTCTTCGGCCAGTACAGCATTGCGGTGGGCTCGACCGGCAACCTCGGCATGTCCATCGGCATCATGAGTGCCAAGCTCGGTTTCACCGTCACCGTCCACATGTCTGCCGATGCACGGGAGTGGAAGAAGCGCAAGTTGCGCGAACATGGCGTCATCGTGGTGGAATATGCCGAAGATTACGGGGTAGCGGTAGAGCAGGGTCGCAAGGAAGCCGAGCGCGATCCCAACTGCTTCTTCATCGACGACGAGAACTCCCGCACCCTGTTCCTCGGCTACTCGGTGGCCGGTGAGCGGGTGAAGAAGCAGTTCGACGAGATGGGCATCAAAGTGGATGCCGAGCATCCGCTGTTCGTCTACCTGCCCTGCGGCGTCGGTGGCGGCCCGGGCGGCGTGGCCTTTGGCCTCAAGCTCGCATTTGGGGACCATGTGCACTGCTTCTTCGCCGAGCCGACCCACTCCCCCTGCATGTTGCTCGGGGTCCATACCGGCTTGCACGATGCCATTGCAGTGCAGGATCTGGGGATCGACAACCTCACCGCCGCCGACGGTCTCGCGGTGGGGCGCGCCTCCGGTTTCGTCGGCCGCGCCATGGAGCGGCTGCTGTCAGGCTTCTACACCCTGAGCGATCAGGAGATGTATGACCTGCTGGGGCTGCTGGCGCGGGACGAACAGATCAAGCTCGAGCCTTCCGCCCTGGCAGGCATGCCGGGCCCCTGGCGGGTCAGTGCCGATGGCGAGTGGCAGACATCGCACGGTCTGGATGCCCGACGCATGATGCAGGCCACCCACCTGGTCTGGGCCACCGGCGGTGGCATGGTGCCCGCCGAGGAGATGGAAAAATACCTCGCCACTGCCCATCTCTGATCTTTTTTTCAACTGAAAAACCCGCCACCCTGGCGGGTTTTTCTCTTCTGGGATCAGCAAGATGGCATGCTCTTTGCCCAAGCTTTGCCGTCCCCCTCACCCCTCCTCCTGCCGTCAATCCCCCCAAGTTGGTTATTTTGTGATACGATAGGGGCCGTTTTTTGACATCTGCGCCCCGTTGTCGCCTTGATCCTGCAAGATCACCACCTAGTCCGGTGGGCACAGCGAGCGGCGGCGCAGCACCACAAGTGACCCGGTTGAGTCAATGCTGGCGACCTGTGCCAGCGAGCGACACGACACCAGGGGCACCTTAGATAAGGAGATCGGGCTATGAAACAGTATCAAAGCTGGCTTGGACAATATCTGATGAGCCGTCGCGATGGCGATCACGCCATGGCGTCCGAGCTCGCCAACTCCATCTGCGAGTTCTGGCAGACGCAGGGCGATGAAGCCGAAAGCAGCAAGTGGCAACAGCTCTATCAACAGCACGTGGAAAAGACCACCTGATTACAGGTGCACCTTCAGGCCAGCGGCCTGTCACCCATAAAAAAACCGGCGCTCAGGGCGCCGGTTTTGCATTTTTTGCATTAAGAGAACCGGATTACATCTGGTCGACCATGTCCTGGGCGAACTGGGAGCAGGAGCGCAGGGTGGCACCTTCCATCAGACGCTCGAAGTCATAAGTCACGGTCTTGTTGGCGATGGCTGCCTCCATGCCCTTGACGATAAGATCGGCCGCTTCGACCCAGCCCATATGGCGCAGCATCATCTCGGCGGAGAGGATGAGGGAACCCGGGTTGACCTTGTCCTGACCGGCGTACTTGGGCGCGGTACCGTGGGTCGCCTCGAACAGGGCCACACCGTCGCCGATGTTGGCGCCAGGCGCGATGCCGATACCACCGACCTGAGCGGCCAAGGCGTCGGAGATGTAGTCACCGTTCAAGTTCATACAGGCGATGACGTCATACTCGGCCGGACGCAGCAGGATCTGCTGCAGGAAGGCATCGGCGATGACGTCCTTGACGATGATGGTCTTGCCGGTCTTCGGGTTCTTGAAGGAGCACCAGGGGCCGCCGTCAATGAGCTGGGCATCGTACTCTTTCTGGGCCAGGGCATAGCCCCAATCCTTGAAGGCACCTTCGGTGAACTTCATGATGTTGCCCTTGTGCACCAGGGTCACGGAGTCGCGATCGTTGTCGATAGCGTACTCGATGGCGGCACGGACCAGACGCTCGGTACCGGCCTTGGACATGGGCTTGATGCCGATGCCGCAGGACTCGGGGAAGCGGATCTTCTTCACGCCCATCTCGTTTTGCAGGAAGGCGATCACCTTCTTGGCTTCATCGCTGTCCGCCTTCCACTCGATGCCGGCGTAGATGTCTTCGGCGTTCTCGCGGAAGATCACCATGTCGGTCAGCTCGGGGTGCTTGACCGGGCTCGGGGTCCCTTCGTAGTAACGAACCGGACGCAGGCAGATGTAGAGATCCAGCTCCTGACGCAGGGCCACGTTGAGGGAGCGAATACCGCCACCGACCGGGGTGGTCAGCGGGCCCTTGATGGCCACGCAGTATTCACGAATGAAATCCAGGGTTTCGGCCGGCAGCCAGGCACCTTCGCCATAGACATGAGTCGATTTCTCGCCGGTATAAATCTCCATCCAGGCGATTTTGCGCTCGCCCTTGTAGGCTTTCTCGACCGCAGCGTTCACCACGTTCAGCATGGCCGGGGTCACGTCCACACCGATACCATCCCCTTCGATAAACGGAATGATGGGATTGTGGGGAACCTGCAGCTTGCCGCTGGCATCGACGGTGATTTTCTGACCCTGGGTCGGGATAACTACTTTGCTTTCCATCGGCATCTCCTAACTTCCGTTTGTTATCAATCTGATCGTTGATCGTTGCGCGCGGCCATCTTAGCCCATCCATTTGCATAATCAAATGGCGGGCGTGCATGTCCGACCATAGTCGAGTACTGGATCACAATGCCCACCCTCTCCCCCCGGGATGAGGATCCTGCCATTGCCATCGAGGCATGGCGCCCGCCTTTGTCATGGCGTCAGGCTCTCGCTCTGCCCCTGGGGCTGGCTCAGGGCGCGGTACTGGGAGGGGGTGAGCCCGGTCTTCTGCTTGAACACCCGGCAGAAATAGTTCACATCCATGTAACCACAGCGGCTCGCCACCTCTTCGAGACGGAAGCGGTATTTTTTCAGCATGAACTTGGCCCTATCGATGCGTACCCAGCTGATGTAGTCCGCCAGGCGCATGTGGCCCTGCTCGCGAAACAGGTGGGAGAGGTGGCTCGCCGAGACGTTGAAGCGGTGGGCAATGGAATCACGGCTGATGGGGCGGTGAAAATTCTCCTGGATATAGATGCAGATGCCGTGAAACAGCTCAGCCCCTCGCGGCCGCTCGAAGGCGGACTCCGTCAGCAGTTGACGGGCGCTGGTGAGCAGCGCCTGCAACAGGTGGTTGTCGGTGGGGGAGCGGCCCTGATCTTCCACCAGCACGTTGAGGGCCGCCAGTATGTGTTCGTTCACATGACCGGCCCGGGCCATGATGCTGTGCTTTTGCACGTCGAAGAAATCCGGGTCCTCCCGCCGTTTGCTCACCAGGCTGAAACCGAGCTGACGCTTGCCAAACAGCAGGCTCAGCACAGAGCAGTCCGTGGTCCAGAGCGGCTTGTTCCAGCCGTTGGGGGGGATGTAGAGCGCCTGCCCCGGCAACACGCTGACCTCCTGGCAACCCGACTCCCTGTCCCAGATCTGGTTGAGGTACTCACCGCTGAACACCAGCTCGAGGCGCGGGAAGTTGACCTGATAGCTGAAGCCGGGGGGCACCCCCTGATCCTGGGCGAACCAGATCTGCTCGAAGGGAACTTGGTCGTGGAGAGCGCCGTCGAGCAGCTGGCTGAAGATGAGTGACATGATGATCCCGATCAAGAGAGAGGCAAGCGATTGCGGCGGCAAAGGCCGCCCATGTTATAGTCCGGGCCGGACCGTCAATTCCACCCTTTTCTTCACCCGACTTTCTTCACACCAAATGAGGCGTCCCTTATGAGCAGTCGCGATCTGCCCTCCTTTTTGTTGATGCAAAATCCGATTCAAGGCTACGACTGGGGCAGCCATGACGCCCTGACCACCCTGTTTGGCATCCCCAATCCAACTGGCAAACCCCAGGCGGAACTCTGGATGGGGGCCCACCCCAACGGCTGCTCCGAGGTGGTGCTGGCGGGGGATGTGCAGAAACTCTCGACCCTGATAAACAGCGCCCCCGCCGCCGTGTTGGGGGACGCCACCCAGGCCCGCTTCGGCAGCCTGCCCTTCCTGTTCAAGGTGCTGTGCGCCGAAAATGCCCTCTCCATCCAGGTGCACCCAAGCAAGGCCCAGGCTGAAGCCGGTTTTGCCAGGGAAGAGGCCGCCGGCATCGATATCAAGGCGAGCAATCGCAACTACAAGGACCCCAACCACAAGCCGGAGCTGGTGTTTGCCCTCACCCCCTATCAGGCGATGAACGGCTTTCGCGCCATTCCCGCCATCCTGGCGCTGTTCGAGCGGGTCAAGCTGGCGACCATCGCCGATCTGGTCGCGGACCTTGCCGCCAATCAGAACGAAGCGGGCTTGCAACACTTCTTCCACCAGTTGCTGATCCTGACCGGGCCACGCAAGGAAGACGCCCTGGCGGGTCTGCTGGCCTATGCCGCCGCCCATCAGGACGAGGAGACCTTTGCCCTCGTCACCAGTCTGGCCGCCCAGTATCCGGGGGATGTGGGCCTCTTCTCGCCGCTCTTGCTGAACGTGGTGACCCTGCAGCCGGGTCAGGCCATGTATCTGGATGCCTGCACCCCCCACGCCTATGTGCGCGGCACCGGCCTCGAGATCATGGCCAACTCCGACAACGTGCTACGCGCCGGGCTGACCCCCAAGTACATAGACGTGGCCGAGCTGCTGGACTGCACCCGCTGCCTGGCCAAGCCGGACGACCAGATCCTGCTCAGTCCCCGCATGGAAGGCGCCGTGCAGCACTACGACGTCCCCGTACCGGACTTCACCTTCAGCGTCTACCCGGCTGGTGAGCATGCACTCACCACCGCCAGCGCCGAGATCCTGTTTGCCATCGATGGCACCGTCATCCTTCAGCAAGGTAAGCAGTCACTGCGCCTGGAGAAAGGGCAATCCGCCTTTATCCCCGCCGCCACCGGCAGCTACCAGCTGCTGGCCGATGGCCGGGTCGCCCGTGCTGGCAACCGCTGCTAAGACATCATCAGCAACATCGTGAATAGACGAGGGCCATCTTCTGATGGCCCTCGCTTCGAAGGCTTCCCCATGCATGATCCCTTGACTCCATCAGTCCCGCTCACCGCCCAGCTTCCCAAGGCGCAGCCAATTCTTAGCCCGCGCAATGAACGCTGGGTGCGAACACGGTTCCTGCGCCGGGGTGGCCTGTGAGCCTGGATCTCGGCGGACTGATGCCGCTCTGGACGCTGTTCCAGCAACAACCTCTGGCACAGGGCATCGGCCTCGCCGCCATGCTGGTCGGGATCAGCGCCTTCCGGCAACGGGATGACGGGCGCTTTCGGTTGCGGCTCTGCCTCTATCAGGCGGCCATCGCCCTCCACTTCTTCCTGATGGGGGCCGGCACCGCGGCCCTCAGTGCAGGCCTCAGTTGCATTCGCACCACCGCCTCTGGGTACACCCGCAGCCCCTGGGTGATGCTGTTGTTCCTGCTTCTGGTCTGGGGGCTCGGCATTCCCGGGATCACCAGCGCGGTACAGTGGCTGCCCATCATAGGTACCACCATCGGCACCTGGGGACTGTTTCGGGCCCAGGGCATCACGCTGCGACTCAGCATGCTGGCGGGTGGCCTGTGCTGGACCAGCCACAACATCTTGATCGGCTCCATCGGCGGCAGCCTGATTGAGCTGAGCTTCCTGTTCGTCAACTGCCACACCATGTACCGCATGTGGCGACAACCGCAGTCGAGCCCTGCCTGATCCCTTGCCCTCAGGTGTCGCTGGCCGCAGTCAAGGAATGAGGAAGGCCGATAGCGGCCTTGAAAAAAACCACCGCCCTGAGTCAGGGCGGTGGTTTTTCATTATCTGCTCAACCGATGGCCATCACGGCCGTCGGGGGCTAGTGTTCTGCCGCTTCCGGCTGGGGAGCTTCCGAGCGTTCCCGCTGCAGTTCATCGACCCTGGCTTGCCATTTGTCATGGGCCTGTTTTTGCCCTTGTGACTCGAATTCCTGGCGCATGGTGTCGATTTCTTGGTCAAGTTTTTCCATCAGGATGTCTCCTTGTATCTCGGGTTACACACTGGCTGACGGCGCTGTTGGCCAACCTGCTCTATTCGATTGGACACCAATTATTCCCCGATTGTCCAACTAAATAAACGATTTATTATGCAAAAGCCAATCTATAAAACAGCAAAAAGCCTCTTGTGAGACCATATTAAACCCTCCAGAACAGGCGCGACAAAAACACACATTTAGCTTAATTATCAATTACTTGAATTCACAACACCCGACCTTTCCGCCGCCCTTTTCGAGGCCATCTGGTTATGCACATATTTTTTCACGCCCTCCGCTCAACTCCGCCTTGCCGGTGCACAACCGCTCCCGGGCCACACTTTTGCCGGATGGCTCACATTTCAGGGCGCGGCCATGGCGCACAAATCTCCAATCCTCTCGCCTGACTTTGGGTCGGCATGTCGCCGCCACCTTCTGATAAGATCGTCAAAAAACAAATCAACCATCTGTTTTAAAAAGAAATAAAAAATAATCCTCCGTTCTGGAAAGACGATATCAAAATGCGAACGGGGTCACAGGATGAGGTGGGCGACACAAAAATCCAGTAAAGGGCACATATGTCCGATTTCGACCCGGGGGTAAGGGCGAAACAATAGGCGGGTCAATTGTTACTCATCACAACGGCTCCAAGAAGGAGCCAGGAGACACCTATGCTCACCTCCTTGATAGACGAAGGACTGATCTGCCTTGACATAGCGGCCAATGACAAACAGGGGCTCTTTGTGGAGCTGGCTGCCCGGCTCAAGGCCAGCGGCAAGATAGCCAATCAGGATCAATTCGTGCGCGACCTCTGGGCGCGAGAAAACCTCGACAACACAGGGTTTGAACAGGGAGTTGCCCTGCCCCACGCCAAGAGCGAGGCGGTGCTGCAGCCCGCCATCGTCATCGGCATCAGCCGTCAGGGCATCGACTACGGCGCCGAAGATGGCTTGCCCTCCAGGCTGTTCTTCATGATTGCCTCCCCGGCAGGGGGCGCCAACCACCATATCGAGGTGCTGGCCGAGCTCTCCACCAAGCTGCTGGAGCCCGGCTTCATTGCCGGAATGCAGGCTGCCACCAGCAAGGCAGAGGTGCTCAAGCTGCTGGCGGCGGCGCCTCCGACCAGCCTCCGACCACAGACAAAAGTTCAACCCCAGCCGTCAGAGCCGGTCGATCGCAGCCTCAAGGGCCAGCTCAATACCCTCAAGCAGCACCTGCTGTTCGGCACCTCCCACATGATCCCCTTCATCGTCGCGGGGGGCGTCTTGCTGTCACTCTCGGTGATGATGAGCGGCAAGGGTGCCGTACCCGAGGCCGGGGTACTCAAGGACATGGCCGACATGGGGATCGCGGGGCTGACCCTGTTTACCGCCGTGCTCGGTGGCTATATCGCCTACTCCATGGCGGACAAACCGGGCCTGGCCCCCGGCATGATCGGCTCCTGGATTGCGGTGCAGCAGTTCCACACTGGCTTTCTCGGCGCCATCCTGGTGGGCTTTATCGCCGGCCTCATCGTCAATCAGCTCAAACGCATCAAGCTGCCGGACTCCATGAGTTCGCTCGGCTCCATCTTCATCTACCCGCTGATCGGCACCTTCCTGGTGTGCGGCATCGTCATGTGGGTCATCGGGGCGCCCATCGCCGCCATGATGGAGGGGATGAACCACTGGCTCTCCAGCATGGCGGGCTCCGGCAAGGTGATGCTGGGCGCCATCCTCGGCGGCATGACCGCCTTTGACATGGGCGGCCCCATCAACAAGGTCGCCACCCTGTTCGCCCAGACCCAGGTCAACACCCAACCCTGGCTGATGGGGGGTGTCGGCATCGCCATCTGCGTGCCGCCGCTCGGCATGGCGCTGGCGACCCTGCTCTCGCCCAAGCGCTACAAGAAGGAGGAGCGTGAAGCAGGCAAGGCGGCCGCCATCATGGGCATGATCGGCATCAGCGAGGGGGCCATTCCCTTTGCCGCCGCCGATCCGGTGCGCGTCATCCCGGCCATCGTCGCGGGCGGCATCGTCGGCAACGTCACCGGCTTCATGATGCACAGCATCAACCACGCCCCTTGGGGCGGCTGGATAGTACTGCCGGTGGTGGAAGGCAAGATGGGCTATATCCTCGGCACCATCCTCGGTGCCCTGACCACGGCCCTTGTCGTCAACCTGCTGAAAAAGCCGGTGACCGACGAGGAAGAGGTCACCACCCCGGATGGCGGCTATGAGGCCATCGAAGCAGAAGGAGAAGCTGACGTACTCGCCATCACCGCCTGCCCCTCCGGCGTCGCCCATACCTTCCTCGCCGCCAAGAGCCTGCAAAAGGCGGCCGCCAAGGCGGGGATCAAGCTGAAAGTGGAGACCCAGGGCGCCAACGGCATCATCAACCGCATCACGGCAAAGGACGTGGCCAACGCCCGCTGCGTCATCCTGGCCCATGACGTGGCCATCAAGCACCGGGATCGCTTCGCCAATATCGACATCATCGATGTCAAAACGAAGGATGCTATCCACAATCCAGATGGATTGCTGGCCCGCACCCTGGAAGGCAGCAGCAAGGTAGCCTGACGAGGCTGAATTAGCCGTGCTGAACATAAGGGGCCCCGAGGCCCCTTTTTGCCGTGGCAGGAGATGCGGTTGCGAGCTCACCGCCCCTGCACCACGCCTTGCCATCCCCATAAGCAATCCGGCGCCAATGGTGGGCGCCGGATAGGTCGTGGTGACTGCTCAGCCAGGCTGGCTTGTCTGGTCTATGCGCCGCAGGATCAGGGGGTCGGCTTGACCAGGGTATCGAGTCCGCTCACCACCAGGGTGCCTCTGCCTCGGGTCATCTTGTGGAAGTTGGTGCCTTGCTGGGATGGATTGTCTGTCCTGGCCAGCAGGGTGGCCCCGTTGTTGTAGTTCTGGATCTCGGTGGCGGTGAGTGGCCGATCAGACAGGATCAGCAGCAGAACACGGAACGTCTTCCGCGAGTTAACGGCGCTCGGCACCCTGGGTTTCTGGTCGGCCGGGATCAGGGCATAGGCATAGAGACTGGCGGGATCCGTCATCTCGGAGGCGTCCATCAACCCCATCAGGTAGAGCTCGATATCGGCGTAATTCGCACTCACATCGTTCAACTGCCCCTTGATCCCAAGCTCGTTTCCCCAGTGGCCAGGATAGCTGGTCGGCACCACCCAGTTTGCCCAGCGATGGGTCATCTCATGCAGGATGGGCCCGTAGGTGGAGGTCGACAGATACTGCTTCTTGTACAAGAAGGAAATGCCCTGCAGCTTGCCGTCCGAGTGAAACACCGCCGTGTTATCAAACATAGAGAGCCCGATACCAGAGACGTCGTTCTTGATGTGGGTGAACTCGCCGGTGGGCATACCCAGGGGCTTCGCCTCGTTGTTCATCAGCACGGTGATAAAGTCGAACTGGTCCTGAAACTGGCCATAGACCCGCCCGGTCAGATCTTTCAGCGCCGCCTGCCCCTCGGGGGAGTTGATGGAGGTCGCATTCCAGAATGCGAACGCCTCCGGGCTCAGTTGCAACGAGGCTATCTGGTTTTGCCGCGGTTCGATGACGATGGGGGCCTCAGGGGCCATCGGCATCACGGTGAGCTGCGCCGACGTGCTGGTGACACCGCCCAGATTGGCGGTAATGAGCGCCATCCCCTCGCTCAGACCGATCGCCTCCCCCCGGCTACCAGAGGCATTGCTGATGGGCGCGACGGCAGACGCATCGGAGGACCAGAAGGTGGCCTCGTCGTCCGTCACATCCTGGTTGCTGCCATCGGAGAGGGTGGCCATGGCCTGATACTGCACCTTGTCCCCCACCATCACGGAGGCATCCGGTGGCGTCACGTCCAGGCTGGTCACCACGGCGGATGATACCGTCACCGGGGCCGAATCGGTGAAGGCTGCACCGTCGAGCGTGCCATTCGCCATGATGGTGGCAGTTCCCACCGCCAGGCCGGTCACCAGCCCCTTGCTCCCCGCCTGGTTGCTGACGCTCGCAATCCCGGGTTGGTTGCTTTGCCACTGAATGAGGGGGTTGTCGGTGACATCGAACGAGGTCCCATCGGTGAGATAGGCCGTGGCGGCAACCTGTGTTTGCAGACCGACCGCAATGTCACCCCCCATCAATTGCACCTCGATCCCGATGACGGCGGCCGAGCTCACCCTGAGCGACTCGGTCGCCTCGAGAGAAACTCCGTTCACCATGCCGCTCACTCCTATGGTGACACTCCCCGGTGTCAGCCCGGTGACCAGCCCGGTCTCGCTGATACTCGCCACCGCCGGATCGCTGCTGCTCCAGGTCAAGGCGTCATGTCCGGTCACCTCGATGGGGTCACTGCCATCGGACAGGGCGGCAAATGCGTGCACCTGCGCGCTCAATCCCATGGGTAACGGATCCTCCGGCGTATGGATATCCAGCCCGGTGATCACGGCATCCGTCACCGCCAGCGGGACAGAAGCCTGGAAGGACGCGTCGTTGAGGGTGCCACTGGCCTCAATGTTCGGCTCCCCGACTGCTACCCCGGTGGCGACGCCCTTCTTGCCGGCGTCGTTGCTGACCAGGGCGCTGCCCTCGTCACTGCTGCGCCACTGCAGGCCTGCTGCGTTGGTCACGTCTCGCGACTGGCCGTCGGAGAAGGTGGCGATGGCCACGAAGGTCTGACTCAATCCCACCGGTACTCTGGCCATGGTCGGGGTCAGTTGCAGCTCGGTCACATAGGCATCGATCACCTCCACCCTGGCGGTGGCGCTGTGAGATTCACCATTGACAGTGCCCGTCGTGGTAATGGTGGCCGTGCCCGGGCCAACCCCGGTGGCGAGGCCCTGCTCATCCACGGTGACCACGGCGGTGTCGCTGCTGGTCCAGACGATGTCAGGATGACGGGTCACGTCCTGCACAGCACCATCATCCCAGGTCGCCTGCGCCTGGAACTGCTGCTCGACGCCGACGGGAAACCTGGCCTCCTTGGGACTTATCTGCAGCGAGGCGAGGGAGGAACCCTCCCCCGTTGAACCCTCATCGTCATCGCCGCCACACCCCAACAGCGCCAGGGCTGCCAATCCTGCTATCAAAAACTTGCCCAATGCCATTACCCATTTCTCCCTAAACCATTCCCTTGTCCGACTCGCCCAGAGTGAGCCGGGGCCGCCTGTCGCTACGGCTGTTTGAACCTGGCGGGGAGTAGAACAACGGGGCATTTTGCCGTCCACCGAAAGCCACGGCGAAGACAGGCTGGGTTAAGAAAACCGCGATGAAACCAGGCAATCCGCCCCTGGTCCATCGCCGCCCCCGGCGTACGCCAATGAATGAGGCCCTTTCGGGCCCCTGTCATTGCCAATCAGGACTCATGGCGCCGGGCGCAGGCTGAGTGTCATACCAAGGCTCATGCGATCCCCTCGGCCGAGCAGGCGCAAGCCGGGGTGACCGGCCAGGTGGTGGGCATTGGCTGCGTGACTCCGGGGTTCCAGACAGACAAAGCCTCTGACCTCATCGGGCATGTGAATAGGTGACATCTGCCATCCCATGAGAACACAGGGCCAGACAGAGATGGCGACATCAGCCATCCGTTTCTACGAATCCAGAAGCCTGCTCAGCAAGGTGAGCGATATCGAGGCACGGGAGGCTCGACTGCGTCAGAACAAGCTGCCGTTGCAGGCCTGCTCCCGCCGGAGGAGCCCAACCCCGACGAGATGTCGTGCGAGGAGAACGCCGCCCGGGTATTGGCCAGCATGGGCATACTGTCCCCAGGGCAGCCCTGAGCCCGGCACGATCGGCTTGGCGCGCTTGCCCTCCTCTGCTGCCCCGCCAGCCCCCCGTCCCTTGTCACAAAGAGGATTGCACTTGCCATCGATAAGGCATCCCGGTGCAGACGCCGTCCGCGCCCCTCGCAACCAAGGGCCCTTGTCTCGGGGAATTTATTGATCTTGAACAGGATTTATCCAGTATGGCGTTTTGCAAAATCATGCCATTGGTTAACATGTTTACCTCATCGCCAGCCATGGCGAGGGAATGTCCATGGGGGGGGGCGCCACGGCTCGAAGAGTGCCGCAGGGTCACCATATGTTCGGTATCAATGGCTCGATTTATTGGCACTAGATAGCTGAGGTAGACGATGTACGGATTGGCACTGTTGTTACATATACTGGCGGCCACCATCTGGACGGGGGGACACATAGTGCTGTCGGTGGTCGTACTGCCAAAGGTATTGAGAGAACGCTCACCCGCCAGGTTGCTGGAGTTTGAGTCGGTTTACGAAAAGATCGGCATGCCGGCACTGATCATCCAGGTGATAACGGGCCTGTTTCTGGCCTATCGAATGCTGCCGGATGTCAGCCAGTGGCTGGACTTTTCCAATCCCCTCTCCCACCCGATCCTGTTGAAACTGTCGCTGCTGACCTTGACGCTCTGCTTCGCCATGAGTGCACGGTTTAGAGTCATCCCCCATCTGTCCGAGAAAAACCTCACCACCATGGCCTGGCATATCATCCCGGTGACGATTATCTCCATCCTGTTTGTCATCACCGGCGTGTCGTTCAGAACCGGGTGGTTCTATTGATGCTTGGGAATGAGCAGGACTAAAATATCCATTCCCCGGTATAGCATCCCGGCTTTAACTCCCCCAATACTGCCGGGTGGGCCGAATCGTTGAACCCGACGCCACCCAAGTCGGTTAGGCCGTGACACAGCCCCTGAACGGGGAGTTGAGAGCCAAGTGGAAAAGATTATGATGGGCGCCCCCCACCTCGAGAGCGACGCCAGTATGACAACCTTGAGCGAACCGTGCGAAATCCATCGTTGCGACCGCTGCGGCGAGCGCACCCGCCATATAGTGGTGCTGGTCCCTCGCGACCACAGCCAGGACGTGATGCCCAAAGAGCCGCGCAAGGCCTTCTGGCAAGCCTTTCGCGCCAGCCTGCTCACCAACACCGTATTTGGAGACAAGCTCGCCTACCTGGACCCTAATGTGCGACATCTTATCTGCGAACGCTGCGGCGAGACCTTTCTCGAGTATTGAGCCCTGTTCCTAGCGCCATGTCACAAAGTGGCTGGCGCCTCTGCGGTAACTCGAGTCAGCCCCGCCAATTCTGCGCTGGCCGCCCCCCTGAACAAGCCATTTGTTGATCCCGAGCCGGTTTTTATCGGCTCCCTGTGTTACTACCGCACCGCTTTGATTAAAATGTTCCACTTGGATACCAATGCCTTTGTGGAGTCGCATCCATGACACAGATCTATCACGCCATTTCAGGTCAATCGCAGATGAAAAGCAGCAAGTTGGAGGCTGAGATCCAGGGGCGGTAGCTTAGTCTGATGCAAAGGTGAAGGTCTTGAATATGTCTTCGCGAAAGTCCGATTACGCTGCGCTAATCGAACCTACAGTTCTAATCGGAGCGACACTTAACCGAGTGTATTAGAATCAGCATTCCGATTTTGCCAAGAAACTGACAGTATTGACTGATTAGATTTAAACGTCCTTTCAAACAACATTCCCGCAAAGAGCTTGTATTTGAGGTGTGGCTTCAAAATAATAGGTTAAGCATCTGATTTTTATCGCATTAATGGAGAATCAGTGTCAGAAACCACGATGACTCTCTGCACAAAAAAACATGTATAAGGAATGATTTTAGAGATGTACAGATCTAGTTATCGCCTGACACCGGCCTCAAACTGGATAACAAAACGGTACCCCTACCGTGTTATCTGGAGTCACCGTATGACTACTCCCTTTTGTGGGCAATTGTCAGGTTGTAGTGGTCAACTAAATCCGGACACTTGGTTAGGCCGATCCTCGGCTTTTGCTGGCGCGATCCCGTCATTGTGTTGATGTGGACGCCGCCAGTTGTAGTAATCCATCAG
>NZ_JBGLRL010000011.1:0-121180 GCF_041402505.1 Aeromonas sp. S2(2024) | reverse complement strand
TCTGCGCCGGCAACAAGCGCGTCACCGGCGACCAGAACCCCGACTATCGGGACACCTTCGTCTTCACCAACGACTTCGCCGCCCTGATGCAGGACACCCCGGCCGCCGGCGACGAGCAGGATCCCCTGCTCAAGCTGGAAGCCGCTCGTGGTACCAGCCGGGTCATCTGCTTCTCGCCGGATCACGGCAAGACCCTGCCCGAACTGGCGCTGCCCGCCATCGAGGCGGTGATCCGCACCTGGATGAGCCAGGTCGCCGAGCTGTCGAGCCAGTGGGAATGGGTGCAAGTGTTCGAGAACAAGGGCGCCGTCATGGGCTGCTCCAACCCCCACCCCCATGGCCAGCTGTGGGGCAGCGACTTCCTGCCCAACGAGATAGCCCGCGAAGAGCAGCACCAGCGCACCTGGCTGGCCGAGCATGGCCGCCCGCTGCTGCTGGACTACGTGGAGCGGGAGCTGCAAGACCGCTCCCGCATCGTGGTGGAGACGGCACACTGGCTGGCGGTGGTGCCCTTCTGGGCGGCTTGGCCGTTCGAGACCTTGCTGCTGCCCAAGGCCCATGTGCCTTCAATGCTGGATCTCACCCAGGAGCAGCAAGAAGACCTGGCGGTGGCGCTCAAGGAGCTCACCAGCCGCTACGACAACCTGTTCGAGTGCAGCTTCCCCTACTCCATGGGCTGGCACTTCGCGCCGCCGAACTCGGACTGTCCCGAGGCCTGGCAGTTGCACGCCCACTTCTACCCGCCCCTGCTGCGCTCGGCCACCGTGCGCAAATTCATGGTGGGCTTCGAGATGCTGGCCGAAACCCAGCGGGACCTGACGCCGGAACAAGCCGCCGAGCGCCTGCGTTCCCTTTCCCCCGTTCATTACAAAGCCAATGAGGTGACCCCATGACCCCCAGCCAACGCGTCAGCGCCGTGTTTGCCGAGCAGTTTGAGCAACAACCCGACCTGCTGGTGCGCGCCCCCGGCCGCGTCAACCTCATCGGCGAGCACACCGACTACAACGACGGCTTCGTGCTGCCCTGTGCCATCGACTACGAGACCTGCGTCGCCATCGGCCGGCGCAGCGACAACCTGGTGCACGTGATCGCCGCCGACTACGGCAACCAGCGGGATCTGTTCAGCCTGGACAAGCCCATCACCCATCACCCGGACCAGCGCTGGAGCGACTACATCCGCGGCGTGGTCAAGCATCTGCAGGCCCGTGGCCATGCCCTGCGCGGCCTCAACCTGGTGGTCTCCGGCAACGTGCCCCAGGGCACCGGCCTTTCCTCGTCCGCCTCCCTAGAGGTGGCCATCGGCCAGGCCTTCAAGGAAGCCCAGGGGCTTGCCATCAGCCAGGCCGAGATTGCCCTCAACGGCCAGCAGGCGGAGAACCAGTTCGTCGGCTGCAACTGCGGCATCATGGATCAGATGATCTCGGCGAGCGGCGAACGGGATCATGCCCTGTTGCTGGACTGCCGCACCCTGGAGACCCGCCTCATCCCCATGCCAGCGGATCTGGCGGTGCTGATCGTCAACTCCAACGTGCGCCGCGGCCTGGTGGACAGCGAATACAACACCCGCCGCCAGCAGTGCGAGACCGCCGCCCGTCACTACGGGGTCAAGGCGCTGCGTGACCTGGATCTGGCCACGCTGGAAGCGGGCAAGGCCGGGCTGGACGAGGCCTGCTACCGCCGTGCCCGCCACGTGGTGGGGGAGAATGCCCGCACCCTGGCCGCCGCCGACGCCCTGGCGAGCGGCGATCTGGTGCGCCTCGGCGAGCTGATGGGTCAATCCCATGCCGCCATGCGCGATGACTTCGAGATCACGGTACCCCCTATCGACGGCCTGGTGGAGATCATCAAGGCCCAGATCGGCAGCGAAGGCGGTGTGCGGATGACCGGCGGCGGCTTCGGCGGATGCGTGGTGGCCCTGCTGCGCCCGGAGCGGGTGAACGAGGTGATTGCCGTGGTCGAGGCCGAGTACCCGGCCAGGTTTGGCCTCCAGGCGGACTGCTATGTCTGCCGCGCCAGCGCCGGGGCGGGCAGGCTCTAACGGGAAGCACATGAGTGACAGGTCACCGATCATCGAAACGGGCAAACCATGAAAACATTCGAACTGGAAAACGAGGAGGGGCTGCACCTGCGCGGCCTCGAATTTGGCGCCACCCTCACCTCCCTCAGCCTGCCGGTAGCTGGCCAGCGCCGTGAAGTGCTGCTGGGCTGCGCCGACGAGGCTTATGCCGCCCAGCAGGTGTGGCTGGGGGCAGTAGCGGGTCGCTTTGCCAACCGCATCGGCGGCGCCGAGCTGGTGCGAGGGGACGAACGCTGGTCTCTCGACGCCAATCAGCCCCCCCACTGCCTGCACGGCGGGCGCGACGGATTCCATCGCCAGCCCTGGCAGATCAAGGAGCAGGAGGCGGACAGGGTCAGGCTGGCGCTGCTATCAAGAGCAGGAGATCAGGGCTTCCCCGGCAACCTGCGAGTGACCCTGGAGTACCGGCTGGAGCAGCACGATCTGGTGGTCGACTTCAGGGCCAGCACGGATGCACCGACCCCGGTCAGCCTCACCAGCCACGCCTACTTCAATCTCGATGGCCACCAGGGCGGCAGCGATGTGCGCTCCGATATTCGCAATCATGCCATCAGCATCAATGCCGATCGCTTCCTGCCCACCGACCAGAGCGGTTTGCCGCTCACCATCACGCCGGTGGAGGGCCCCTTCGATCTGCGCAATGAGCGCCTCATTGGCCAGGATTGGCTGAGCCATCCCCAGCAGCAACAGGCCAAGGGCTTTGACCACGCCTTTGTGCTGAACGGCCCCGAACAGGCGTGGGCGGCACGGGTGGTCTCGGGGGATGAACAACTGGTGATGGAGGTCCACACCAACCAGCCCTCCTTGCAGTTCTACACCGGCAACTGGCTGGCCAACACGCCGGACCGCAGCGGCCGGCCATACCGGGATTACGACGGTTTCTGCCTGGAGGCGCAACAACTGCCGGACAGCCCGAACCGGCCGGAGCTCGGCAACCCCTGGCTGCTGCCGGGCCAGCTGTATCACCATCAGACCCGTTACCGTCTGATCCCCGCAGGCTAAGACCCCCTCACGTCCCCCTTTCGAAAGGGGGAGGTGCGATGATGCTTCTCCCCTTATGAAGGGGAGGAGTGGGGCTCTTCACCTCCGCTTGCTAACGACAGTCCACCGAGCCAACTCAGGAGCCTTGATGAACATGGATGATCACTACCTCGCCGCGCCGGATCGCTACCAGCGCCAAGCTTACAGAGCCGCCGGTCGCCACGGCCTGCGCCTGCCCGGCATCGGTCTCGGGCTCTGACACAACTTCGGTGCCGGGAGCGATCCCGCCAGGGTGAAGGCCATGGTGCATCAGGCGTTCGATCTGGGGATCACCCACTTCGATCTCGCCAACAACTACGGGCCACCGCCAGGCTCCGCCGAAACCACCTTCGGCGGCGTGCTCAAGGGCAGTCTGGCCCCCTACCGGGACGAGCTCATCATCGCCAGCAAGGCGGGCTACGTGATGTGGGACGGCCCCTACGGCGACGGCGGCAGCGCCAAATACCTGTTTGCCAGCCTGCACCAGAGCCTGCGCCGGCTCGGGCTCGACTATGTGGACATCTTCTATCACCACAGACCGGATCCCTGCACCCCGCTGGAGGAGACCTGTCAGGCGCTGGCGCTCATGGTACGCCAGGGCAAGGCGCTCTATGTCGGCCTCTCCAACTACCCGGCCGAGCTTGCCGCCAGGGCGGCGACCCGGCTGGCCGAACTCGGCACCCCCTGCCTGGTCAATCAGCTCAAGTACTCCCTGTTTCAGCGCGACATCGAGGCCGAGACGCTGCCGGTCTGCCGAGAACAGGGGATGGGGGTGGTCGCCTTCTCGCCCCTGGCGGGGGGGTTGCTCAGCGATCGCTATCTGGAAGGGATCCCGGCGGATTCCCGCGCCGCCAGCGCCAGCCCCTTCCTCCAGCCCGACCAGATCACCGCAGACAAGCTGGCCCGCATTCGCGCCCTGCACGCCCTGGCGCAGCAGAGGGGGCAGCCCCTGTCACAGCTGGCATTGCAGTGGGTGCTGCGAGATCCCGTGGTGAGCTGCGCCCTGATCGGCGCCAGCAGCCCGCAGCAGATAGTGAGCGCGGTCGAGGCACTGGCCCTGCCGCCACTGGACGAGGCGCTGCAGCAGCAGATCCTGGCGGTGCTGGCATGACGAATTGACCCGCCACGGGCGGCTGACTGGCCGTGGCGGTCATGTCAGAAGGTGACGGGGCGGCGACGGAGCCCGGGACTGTTTCGGGAAACCGGCAGGGGCCAGATCCTGCACCATGCGGAAAGTACCGACCTCCAGACAAGGGCCGGAAACCGCACAGGAGTCCCCAATATTCTCTGGTTGCCCGCGTGATTTTCCGCCATCATTGGCCGCCCCGACCCTGATCGGGGCTGATTTTATCCGGACCCATCAACCAAGAGATCTGTACCATGACCGAATCCTACGCCCTGTTTGTGGCCTTCGTGCTGGGCATAGTGGAAGGCCTGACCGAGTTTCTGCCCGTTTCCTCCACCGGCCACATGATCATCGTCGGCCACCTGCTTGGCTTCGAAGGCCCCAAGGCCGCCACCTTCGAGGTGGTGATCCAGCTGGGATCCATCCTGGCGGTGGTCGTCATGTTCTGGCGCCGCCTGTTCGGCCTCATCGGCATCCATTTTGGCCAGAAACCGGTACAGGGGCATGCCACCCTCTCCCTGATACACATCATCCTCGGCATGTTGCCCGCCGTGCTCATCGGCCTCGCCATTCACAGCTGGATCAAGGCCCATCTGTTTGGCCCGGAAACCGTGATGTATGCCCTGGTTGCCGGCGGTGTCCTGCTGATCATCGCCGAGAAGTTCCGCCCCGCCGTCACCGCCGAGACCCTGGACGACATCAGCTACAAGCAGGCGTTCGGCGTCGGTCTGTTCCAGTGCCTGGCGCTCTGGCCCGGCTTCTCCCGCTCCGGCGCCACCATCAGCGGTGGCATGCTGATGGGCATCAGTCGCCATGCGGCGGCAGAGTTCTCCTTCATCATGGCTGTGCCCATGATGATCGCAGCCAGCGGGCTGGACCTCTACAAGAGCCGCGACTTCCTCTCCATGGCCGACTTCCCCATGTTTGCGGTGGGCTTCGTCACCGCCTTCGCGGTCGCCATGGTCGCCATCAAGACCTTCCTGGCGCTGATCCGTCGCCTCGACTTCATCCCGTTCGCCATCTACCGTTTCGTGGTGGCCTTCGCCGTCTACCTGGTGTTCGTGGCCTGATCCCGAGGGATTGCCTCATGAAAAAAGGGACCTTTATGGTCCCTTTTTGTTGTCCGACATGGCTCAGTAGAGGCGATGGCTGATGCCGTTTAGCAGTCGCGACAGGCCCTTGGTGAACTGCACCGGCGCATCCTGCACCGTGTAGCAGAGGCAGCCGTCCGGGGTGTGCGGGCTGTGGGCATGGCTGGCATCGCGCCAGATGAAATCTCCCGCCTGATAGCGGGTGTCGCCGTCCTCTATGGTGCCTCCCAGCAACAGCGTCAGTTCATAACCCTTGTGGGTATGCTCAGGGATGTACCCGCCTGCCTCGATATGGAGCAGACTGGCGCGGGCTCCCATCTCGTCCAGAGGCAAACTGTGCTGGCGAATGGCCCCGATATGGCGCCACTTGGGCGCATGGTGGCGGGCCAGCACCCGTGGCAGGTGGTAGCTCTGGCCTGCCACCCGCAGCTCGGGCGCCGGCCGTACCGGTTGGCCGAGTTCGGCCTGGCTGGCCACGGGTTGTTGCAGTATGCCTGCCAGCATGGTGTCGAGTTCCAGCGGCATGGTCTCGCTTATCGCCGCAGGCTGATCTGCCGGCTCCAGATACTGGCGAGCCAGCTCCTCTTCACAGCCCTTGAGTCGGGCGGCACAATCGGGGCAGAGCTCGCAATGGGCAGAGACACCGACGGCCAGCGGCAGGGGCAACTCGTCGGCGGCAAAGGCCCGCAACATGAGTTCGGTCGGATGGGTCTTAATCATGGCCTTGCTCCACTTGCTCTTTCAGTTTCTGTAATGCCAGCCGGAGGCGGGACTTGATGGTCCCGAGCGGCACGCCTAGCCTGTCGGCCAGCTCCTGCTGGGAAAACTCCTGCAGATAGATGCCGCGCACCACCTGCTGTTGCGGCTCCGGCAGGGTGGCGAGGTAATCTGCCATCTGGCGGGTCAGCACCGCATCTTCACCACCGCTCAGGTGCTCCTCTTCCGCCCTGAACTCCAGCAGCGGCCACAGCTCCTCGGCGCAGAGATCCTCCTTGCTGGCGCGACGGCGCCGCAGCATGTCGAAACTCTGGTTGCGCATGACGGTATAGATCCAGGTCGTCGGCGCCCCCTTCTCGGGGTGATAGAGCCGCGCCTTCTGCCATACCAGCAGCATGGTCTCCTGCACCAGCTCGAGGGCGTTGGCCTCGCTGCCGAGATGGCGCATCCCATAACTACGGATGCGCGGTGCAAAGTGCTGGAACAGGGTGGCGAAGGCGACCTTGTCGCCGTGCTCGGCCACCCGGATGAGAAGAGACGTCAGATCGCCATCTGGGTTGTCCATGGGGGGCGATGTCCTGCGTAGAGCCGATTGTGGTTGGCCAGTATATGCCATTGCGCCATCCCTTGAATGTTGCTGTCATCACCATTACGACGGGCGGAGCAAAAGGATCACCGGGGACGGGAATTCAATGGCTCGCGACCAGCAGGCCGCTCAGCAGGGAGAGGGCAGGCTGGTTGTCCTTGGCCGCGACCAGCCATTGCTTTTGCTCCACCGGGATGGGCAGCACCTCCAGCCAGCGTTGTGCAACCCAGCTGGCATCGTTCCAGTCGGGTTCCGGGTAGAGGGCCGCGTACTCCGGATAGTCGTTGAACACATCCTGCAACGCCTTGGCCAGGGAGTGCTGGTCGGCCTTGAGCCGACCTCTCTGCCAGGGGGGCAGCGGCTCCACCTCGCCGACCCGCAGGCCGTCCGGCTCCTGCCACAGGTCGACTATTTTGACCCGCTCCACCCCGAGCACTGTGATGCCGAGCAGGCCGTCCGGCAGCAGATCGAAATCGATGATCCGCACCCGGGTGGCGATGGGATACATGTTGCGCAGCGCATCGGGCTGGCGGGGGTCCAGCATGCAGAGCGCAAACTCCCGCTCCTGCGCCTCGGCTATCATGCGCTGATACCTGGGCTCGAAGATGCGCAGCGGCATGATGCCGCCGGGCAGCAGGTGGGCGGAGAGTGGAAACAGCACCAGTGTCATGGGAATCGTCCTCTAGCGACTTCCTCTAAGCATACGACCGCCGGACGACGCGGGATCATTCAGACCAAATTGGAATAAATAATCCCTTAACAAACAGGGGGAAATAGCCTGGACAAGCCGCTTCGATATGCAGTAGAAATGGATAACCACCACTTATTCAAATCAATATTCTGCAATGTGGTGAAAAACGCAGTGAAATATCCGCCACCCCAAGGGGGTCGGGCCATTCCTATAGTTTTCTCGGCCCGATGCGGGTAAAATTCACGCCCTTATCCAGTCAGTCATTTTTCGACGCGCAACCTCGGTGGTCAGTTATGAAAGAGCATATTCATCATCTACTTGAACAAACGGTAGCCAATCTCAAGTCCGCGGGCGTCCTGCCGGCCGACCTGGAAGCCCGGGTGCAAGTAGACCGATGCAAGGAGAAGGCTCACGGCGACCTGGCCACCAACCTGGCCATGCTGCTGGCCAAACCGGCCCGCAAGAACCCCCGTGAGCTGGCCGCTGCCATCATCGAGCACCTGCCCACCTCCGATCTGATCGCCAAGGTCGAGATCGCCGGCCCCGGCTTCATCAACTTCTTCTTCGACCCGAGCTGGCTGGCCGGTCAGGTGGAAGCCATGGTGACCTCTGCCAACGCCAACGTGAAGCTGCCCGCGCCACAGACCGTGGTGGTGGACTACTCGGCGCCGAACGTCGCCAAGGAGATGGCGGTGCACCACATCCGCTCCACAGTCCTCGGTGACGTGGCCGCCCGCGCCCTGGAGTTCCTCGGCCACAAGGTGGTGCGTGCCAACCACATCGGCGACTGGGGCACCCAGTTCGGCATGTTGATCGCCTATCTGGAGAAGATGGCCAACGAGCACGCCTCCGACATGGAGCTCAAGGACCTGGAAGCCTTCTACACCCAGGCCAAGCGTCACTACGACGAGGACGAAGCCTTCGCCGAGCGCGCACGCAACTACGTGGTCAAGCTGCAGGGGGGCGATGAGTACTGCCGCACCATGTGGAAGAAGCTGGTCGACATGACCATGGAGCAGAACCAGCGCAACTACGATCGCCTGAACATCTCCCTGTCCAACAAGGACATCATGGGCGAGTCCATGTACAACGACATGCTGCCCCAGATCGTGGCCGACCTGAAAGCCAAGGGGCTGGCGGTCGAGAGCGAAGGGGCGACCGTGGTCTTCCTCGACGAGTTCAAGAACAAGGATGGCGAGCCCATGGGCGTCATCATCCAGAAGAGTGACGGCGGCTTCCTCTACACCACCACCGACATCGCCTGTGCCAAATACCGTTACGAAACCCTGGGCGCCGACCGCGTCATGTACTTCATCGACTCCCGTCAGCACCAGCACCTGATGCAGGCCTGGACCATCACCCGCAAGGCGGGCTATGTGCCGGAGTCCGTGCCCCTCGAGCACCACGCCTTCGGCATGATGCTGGGCAAGGACGGTCGTCCCTACAAGACCCGCTCCGGCGGCACCGTCAAGCTGGTCGACCTGCTGAACGAAGCGGAAGAGCGCGCAGCCGCCCTGCTGGAGAGCCGCAACAGCGACCTCTCTGCCGAAGAGAAGGCCAAGGTGGTGCACGCCATCGCCATGGGTGCGGTCAAGTATGCTGATCTCTCCAAGAACCGCACCACCGACTACATCTTCGACTGGGACATGATGCTGTCGTTTGAAGGCAACACTGCCCCTTACCTGCAGTACGCCTACACCCGCATCCAATCCATCTTCCGCAAGGCGAACATCGATGCCGAGGCCCTGACCGGCCACGTGACCCTGAACGAAGAGGCCGAAGAGGTGCTGGCCCAGAAGCTGATCCAGTTCTCCGACGCAGTCAACGGCGTGGCGGACAAGGGCATGCCACACTTGCTGTGCACCTATCTGTACGAGCTGTCCGGAAACTTCATGACCTTCTACGAAGCCTGCCCGATCAACAAGGATGGCGTGGACGAAGCGACCCGCAACAGCCGCCTGCTGCTGTGCGCCGCCACCGCCAAGGTGCTCAAGCTGGGCCTGGGCGTGCTGGGCATATACACCCTGGAGCGCATGTAATAGATGGCGACCCGGGATTACGTCAGCAACAGCCCGAGACGACGGGCCGGTGGTCGTAACATCAAGAAAGCGGCACCTCGCCGCTTTCCTGTTATCCCGGCACTGCTGGCCGGGGCCCTGGTCGTCGGCTTTGGCGCCTTCCTTTATCTGATCAACGGCAAGGGGGCGGATGCCCCCACCATCGAAGAGCAGGTGAAGGCCAACAAACCCAAGGCTCAGGGCAATACCCTGCCTCAGGAGAAGTGGAGCTACATCGAACGGCTGGAGAACAAGCAGGTGGACATCATAGAGCCGCCGCCCCAGCCGGGCGTGCTGCCACCGCCGCCTGCCGAGACTCTGACCCTGCAACCTGAGAAGCTGCCGCAGCCGGTACCGACCGAGATCCCCCAACCGGGGACCCCCATCGGTCAGGTGAAGCCCTTCCAGCCGCAACCGGTACAACCGGCCAAGCCGGCCACCGGTGCCCCGGTCGCTAGCGCGCAAGAGCAGGTGATCAACCAGAAGGCCGAGCGTGAGCGGATGGAGCGGGAGATCCGTGCCGAACTGGAGCGGGAGCGGGCCGAGGCCGCCAGGGCCAAGGCGGCGACCCAGACAGCGGCAGCCGACGGCGGTCGTTACATGATGCAGTGCGCCGCGCTGCGCTCGCAGGATTCCGCAGAGTCGCTCAAGGCGCGCATCGCCTTCGGCGCCGGCCTCTCCTCCAGCCTGCAGGTGGTCAATGGTGCCAATGGCACCGTCTACAAGGTGATGGTGGGCCCCTTCAGCGGCAAGGCGGCGGTCGATGCGGCCAACCGCAAGCTGCAAGGCTCCGGCATCAGCGGCTGCATCCCCAAGAAAGGCTAGCCACAGAGCCAATCAGGAAGGGCCGGGGGACAACCCCGGCCCTTCTCCTTTCGACCCCCCTCTCCCTCGCCGACATGGCCTCCCCTTTTTTCCCGACAACAGGCAGGCTTGAAAAGCCGGTTTGCCATCCCCATCTTTCTTGCCATGCACAGTCCGGCCGTCATTCGGCTCAAGCGAGGTAAGTAAAGTGACTACCATAGTTTCCGTCCGCCGCAACGGCCAGGTCGTGATCGGCGGTGATGGCCAGGTCTCCCTCGGCAACACCGTCATGAAGGGCAACGCCCGCAAGGTTCATCGTCTCTACAACGGCAAGGTGCTGGCAGGTTTTGCCGGCGGCACCGCCGACGCCTTCACCCTGCTCGAGCGCTTCGAAGCCAAACTGCAGGCCCATCAGGGCAACCTGGAGCGCGCCGCCGTGGCGCTGGCCAAGGACTGGCGCACCGATCGTGCCCTGCGCCGCCTCGAAGCCCTGCTGGCCGTGGCCGATGAGCACAAATCCTTCATCATCACCGGCAACGGTGACGTGGTGCAGCCGGAGCATGATCTGATCGCCATCGGCAGCGGCGGCAACTTCGCCCAGTCCGCCGCCATCGCCCTGCTGGAAAACACCGATCTGGATGCCAGGACCATAGTCGAGAAGTCCCTCAAGATTGCGGGCGACATCTGCGTCTTCACCAACGGCAACCACACCATCGAAGTGCTGGACTACAGCGCCAAGTAAGGGCGCCCGTCAGCCAACTCATTCTCCAAGGGGTGGGCCCTGCCCGCCCCGGATACAGGAACTCCATCATGTCCGAGATGACCCCGAGAGAAATCGTCCACGAGCTGGACCGTCACATCATCGGTCAGGCCGATGCCAAGCGTGCGGTGGCCGTGGCCCTGCGCAACCGCTGGCGCCGGATGCAGCTCAGCGAAGAGATGCGCCATGAAGTGACCCCGAAAAACATCCTGATGATAGGCCCGACCGGGGTCGGCAAGACCGAGATCGCCCGTCGTCTGGCCAAGCTCGCCAACGCACCCTTCATCAAGGTGGAAGCGACCAAGTTCACCGAAGTGGGCTATGTGGGCAAGGAAGTGGACAGCATCATCCGCGATCTCACCGATGTCGCCATCAAGCTGGTGCGCGAGACCGAGATGGAGAAGATGAAATACCGCGCCGAGGAAGCCGCCGAGGAGCGCATCCTCGACGCCCTGCTGCCGAACCCGCGCAATAGCTGGGGCGAGGAGGAGAAGGCCGACAACTCCAACACCCGCCAGATCTTCCGCAAGAAACTGCGGGAAGGTCAGCTGGATGACAAGGAGATCGAGCTGGATCTGGCCGCCACCCCCATGGGCGTCGACATCATGACCCCGCCGGGCATGGAAGAGATGGCCAACCAGTTGCAGGGGCTGTTCCAGAACCTGGGCCAGCAGCAGAAGAAGAAGCGCAAGATCAAGGTCAAGGAGGCCATGAAGGCGCTGATCGAAGAGGAAGCGGCCCGCCTGGTCAACCCGGAAGAGCTGAAGCAGAAGGCCATTGCCGCGGTCGAGAACAACGGCATCGTCTTCCTCGACGAGATCGACAAGATCTGCAAGCGCGGCGAGAGCTCGGGCCCCGATGTCTCCCGCGAGGGGGTACAACGCGACCTGCTGCCGCTGGTCGAAGGTTGCACCGTCAACACCAAGCACGGCATGGTCAAGACCGACCACATCCTGTTCGTCGCCTCCGGCGCCTTCCAGGTGGCCCGTCCGTCAGACCTCATCCCCGAGCTGCAGGGTCGCCTGCCGATCCGGGTCGAGCTGACCGCCCTCACCACCCATGACTTCGAGCGGATCCTGACCGAGCCGAACGCCTCCCTGACCGATCAGTACCAGGCGCTGATGGCCACCGAAGGGGTCAAGATCGAGTTCACCCAGGACGGCATCCGCCGTCTGGCCGAGGCGGCCTGGCAGGTCAACGAGCGCACCGAGAACATAGGTGCCCGCCGTCTGCACACCGTGATGGAGCGGCTGATGGAAGACATCTCCTACGACGCCTCCGAGAAGTCCGGCGAGACCTTCGTCATCGACACCGACTACGTCAACGCCCACCTGGGTGCCCTGATCGAGGACGAGGATCTGAGCCGCTATATTCTGTAGGCTCGCCCTCCCGATAAAAAAACGCCTCCCTTCGCGGAGGCGTTTTTTATGCGTCCCGTTCAGGCACTGACCGGTACCCCCTCCCGGCGGCGCCCCACCAGCCAGAACGCCAGGCCAATCAGCAGCGCGCTCAGGGCAAAGAGAGCCCGGGTGCCGAACACCAGCTCGCTGGCCAGGGTCAGGCCCTGCTCGCCCACCAGGGCGGCGAACAGGCCACCGAGCCCGGCCACCCCGATCAGCTGACCCAGATTGCGCGACAGGGTCAGCAGACCGGCCACGGCGCCCCGGGTCTGCTCACTCGCCTCCCCCACCACGGCACTGTTGTTGGCGGTCTGGAACAGGGCATAACCGGCGGTCAGCAGCAGTATGGGCAACAGATAGCCGAGCGGGCCGAACTGCCCAGCAGCCCCGGCCAGACCGAGGGCCGCAGCCCCCATGACTGCCAGCCCCAGTCGGACCACCTGTCGCGCCCCCAGCCTGTCCACCAGCCAGCCGGCGGGCATGCCCGTCAGGGCCGCCAGCAGGGGCCCGCCCGATATCATCAGGCCGACAGTCCCGAGACCGAGGCCGAAGACCCCCCTCAGGTAGAAGGGGCCTATGAGCAGGGTCAGCACCATGACGCTGGCCACCAGGGCGCTGGCGACAAGGCCGTGGCGCAGCCCCGGAGCCCCCAGCAACGCCAGCGGCAGCAGGGGCACAAGGGCGCGGTGCTCGCGGCGAATGAACGAGCCCGTGACAAGCAGGGCCCCCGCCCCCCACCAGAGGGCCAGGGCGCCCCCCAGGGTCAGCGCCAGGCCGTAGCAGAGCAGGGCCGCCACCAGCAGTGACAGGCTCGCGAGGTTCACCCCCTCTTCTTGTGGCGAGCAGTCGTCCCGGGGCAGACCGAGCCGGGCGCAGCCCAGTGCCAGCAGGCTGAGGGGCACCAGCAACAGGAAGGGGGCCTGCCAACCAAAGCTGGCCGTCAGCAGGCCGCCAAAGGAGGGGCCGAGCGCCGTGCCGCAGGCCGACAGGGTACCGAGCAGCCCCATGCCCCAGCCCCGCCGCGCCGGCGGCACCAGCTGGCCCACCATGGCCAGCGCCAGGGAGAGCATGCAGGCCGCAGCGATCCCCTGCAGGGCACGGGCCGCGATCAGCCAGCCTATGGTCGGCGCCAGGGCGCACAGCAATGAGGCCAGCGCAAAGAGCCCAAGCCCCAGGAGCAGCAGGCGACGCCGACCGAACCTGTCCCCCAGTCGACCGGCCACCACAGTCAGGCAGGTGATCCCCAGCAGATAGGCCACCAGCACCCACTGCAGACTGGCAAAAGGCACCGCAAAAGCCTGCCCCAGGGCAGGCAGTACCATGTTGGCCAGGCTCCCCCCCAGCATGGGCAGCAGGGTGGCGAGGCCGAGCGCCAGCAGGCCGAGGTGGCGGGTGGCAGGGGTCGGGAGAGAATTGAGTGATGACATGGCATGATCTTCGGCAGAGGATGATATCCACAAGGCTAGCGGGGGGCATGAGCAGGCGGAAGACGCACGACTTGCAACTTATAGCTGCACAAGACGCCATATAAAGAGAGGAATTCTTGCGTATGATGAAGCCAACCGACCGTCATGGATCCATCACCCGGGATCCCGGCTCGGCGAGGGCTATGCCATGAATACCCCCGACTTCAATCTGCTGCTGACCCTGGATGCGCTGCTGGATGAGGGCAGCGTGGCCGGTGCCGCCAGACGACTCTCCCTGAGCCCCTCCGCCATGAGCCGCGCCCTGGCCAGGCTGCGGGAGACCACGGGGGATCCGCTGCTGGTGCGGGCGGGTCGGGGTCTGGTGCCCACGCCGCGGGCCCTGGCCCTGCGCGCTCAGGTCAGCCAGCTGGTGCAGGATGCGCACGCCGTGCTGCGCCCCCAGCAGGAGGTGGATCCTGCGAGCCTGGAACGCACCTTTCGTTTGAGGTCCAGCGACGGCTTCGTGGAGGCAGTCGGTCCTGCCCTGCTGGCCCGGCTCGCCACCGAGGCCCCCGGGGTCAGGCTGCACTTTCTGGCCAAACCCGACAAGGAGAGCGGCCCCCTGCGCCGCGGCGAACTGGATTTCGAAACCGGCGTCATAGGCGCAGAGACGGTGCCCGAGCTACGTACCCAGGCGTTGTTTCAGGACCACTTCGTCGCCGTGGTGCGGCCGGGCCACCCCCTGTGCGAGGGCACTCTGACCACCGCCCGTTATGCCGCCGCCCGCCACATTCTGGTGTCACGGCGCGGGCTGGAGCAGGGCCCTATCGACGAGGCCCTGGCGCACCTCGGGCTGGCACGCGCGGCGGCGACCCTGGTCCCCGGCTTTAACACTGCCCTGGCCCTGGTGCGGGACAGCGACCTGGTGGCGACCGTGCCCGAGCGACACTGCGCCGCCCTGCACGCCGATCTGGTGACCCTGCCCCTGCCCTTTCCGCTGGCAGGGATCCGGGTCGCCCTGATCTGGCACCCCAGCCAGGACGCCGATCCGGCTCACCGCTGGCTGCGCACCCTCATTCGCGAGACCTGCGCCCAGGCCCCCTATGGAGGGGAGACCCGGGCCACCTGATCCCGACTCCCCGGCGAGAGAACCCGGCTTCCTGCCGCCCCTTGTTCAAAAAAAGATCGGCCAGCCCCTTCCCCCGAATTTATACGATCGTATAATTCAGATCAAAATCTGTTCAGAAGGAGTCTTGCCAGATGCACCCCACTCGCCAAAAACTGCTCGATACCGGCCTCGCGATCGCCGCCGACAAGGGGCTGCGCGGCCTCACGGTACGGGAGCTGGCAGCGGCGGCCGAGGTCAATCTCGGCACCTTCGTCTATCACTTCGGCAACCGTGACGCCTTTATCGACGAGCTGGTGGAGCTCTGGTACGCCCCCCTCTATGACGAGCTCAAGACGGTGGCGGCCAAAGGCACCTATCCATGTGCCCTCGCGACCTTCGAGGCGACCATGGAGGCGTTGATCGGACTGGTGGCGCGCCAGCGCAGCTTCATCAACCACCTGTTTGGCGATGCGCTGGCGGGCGAAGGGGCAGCCCAGCGCTTTCTGCTCAGTCTGCCGCGCCGCCATCCCCTGCTGCTGATCGAACAGGTGCGCACAGCGCAGGCGGAAGGGTCGCTGGTGGCGGGCCACCCGCTCCAGCTGATGATCTTCATCATGGGTTCGGTCGGCCTGCCGCTGGTGATCGCCGGCAGCGGTCGCCAGCTCGGTTGGCTGCCCCCGGAGGCGGCCCCCTTTCTGTCCCAGATAGACAACCCCGAGGCTGCCCGGCAACGCCTGGCATGGGCCCTGCGCGGCCTGCGCCGCACCGAAGGAGATCCCGCATGAAACAACGCATCGCACTCCTGGCCGTGCTGCTGGCGCTGCTCGGCGGCTACCTTTGGTGGCAGGGCCGCCCCGAAGGAGACCCGGTATGAAACAACGCATCGCCATCTTGGCCGTGATGCTGGCGCTGATCGGCGGCTACCTCTGGTGGCAGGGCCGCCCGGCCGACGGCACCATCCTCTACGGCAACGTCGACATCCGCGATGTAAACCTGGCGTTCAGGGTCGGCGGCAGAGTCAGCGAGGTGCTGGTCGATGAGGGGGACAGTGTGACAGCGGGTCAGCCGCTGGCCCGTCTCGATCCCGTGCCCCTCGCCCACGAGCGCGACAGCTCCCGTGCCAACCTGGCCGCAATCGCAGCGGCCAACACCTTGATCCACAAGGGGTATCGCAGCGAAGAGCGCGATCGGGCACGGGCCGAGCTGGCCGCCGCCGAGGCGGCGGCGCTCGAGGCAGAGCAGCAGTGGCGTCGCCAGAGTGCGCTGGCGGCGACCGGTGCCATCTCTCGCGGTCAGCTCGATACCGCTCGTTCCCAACGGGATCAGACCCAGGCCCAGGTGCGCGCCACCCGCGAGCAGCTCGGTCAGCTCGAGACCGGCTACCGCCCGGAAGAGATAGCCCAGTCCGATGCCCAGCTACAGGGGGCCAAAGCGGCGCTGGCCAGTGCCGAGCTCGCACTCGCCGACGCCGTGCTGACCGCCCCGAGCGACGGCATCCTCCTCACCCGCGCCATCGAGATCGGCAGCATGGTGCAGCCGGGGGTCACCGCCTTCAACCTCTCCCTGACCGCACCGGTCTGGGTGCGCGCCTATGTGGAGGAGCCCTGGCTCGGCCACTTTCCAAGCGGCGCCCGCGTGACCCTGACCACTGACTCGCGGCCGGATCAGCCCTATCAGGGCGTGGTGGGATTTGTCTCCCCCACCGCCGAGTTCACCCCCAAATCCGTGGAGACGCCGGATCTTCGCACCCACCTGGTCTACCGGCTGCGCATAGTAGTGCAGGATCCTGACTCTGCCCTGCGCCAGGGGATGCCGGTCACCGTCAGGTTGCAGCCATGAATGCCGCCATCCAGCTCACCGGGCTCACCAAGCGCTTCGGCGAGCGGGTCGCCCTCAACGCCATCTCGGCCACCATTCCGACCGGCGGCATCACCGGCCTGGTAGGGCCGGACGGGGCTGGCAAGAGCACCCTGCTGCGCCTGCTGGCCGGTCTGCTGGTGCCGGAGGCGGGGGAGATCCGGGTGCTGGGGCTGGATCCGGTGCGCGAGGGAGACGCCCTGCGCCAGCGCCTCGGCTACATGCCCCAGCAGTTCGGGCTCTACGAGGATCTCAGCGTGCAGGAGAACCTCAGCCTCTACGCCGACTTGCGCGGTGTGCTGGAGCCCGAGCGCAGCCCCACCTTGGCGCGGCTGCTCGCCTTCACCGACCTCGCCCGCTTCACCGCAAGGCCCGCGGGCAAGCTGTCGGGCGGGATGAAACAAAAGCTCGGGCTGGCCTGCGCCCTGCTCGGCACCCCGGATGTGCTGCTGCTCGACGAACCCGGGGTTGGGGTCGATCCCATCTCCCGCCGCGCCCTCTGGCAGATGGTGCGCGAGCTGGCCCAGGGGGGCATGACGGTGCTCTGGAGCACTGCCTACCTCGACGAGGCTGAGCTGTGCGACCACGTGCTGCTGATGGCGGACGGCGAGCTGCGCACCAGCGGCACCCCGGCGGAACTCATGGGCGCCATGGCGAGCCGCTGCTGGCTGCTGGAGGCGGGAGAACTGGACGGCCGGGAGCGGCGGGCCCTGCTGCGCCGCGCCCTGGCCCACCCGGCGGTGATGGACGGCGCCGTGGCGGGGGAGCGGGTGCGCCTGCTGCTGCACCCGGGCCAGATGCCGCCGCCCCTGGCGGAGTTGGGCCTAAGCGAGGGCGGCTTCCTACCGACCCCTGCCCGGCTGGAGGATGCCTTTATCGACCTGCTCGGCGGCGGCCCGGGCGGGGAGTCCAGCCTGGCGCAACTGATGCGCGAGGCCAGCCTGCCCGAGGGGGTCTCCCCGGAGGCGGTGATCGAGGCCCGCCGCCTCACCAAGCGGTTCGGGGATTTTGCCGCCACCGACGACGTCAGCTTCGCGGTGCGCCGGGGGGAGATCTTCGGCCTGCTCGGCCCCAACGGCGCGGGCAAGTCCACCACCTTCAAGATGGAGTGCGGCCTGCTGCGCCCGAGCAGCGGACAGGCGCTGGTGACCGGCATCGATCTGGCGCGCAGCCCCTCGGCGGCGCGTCAGCACCTCGGCTACATGGCCCAGAAATTCTCCCTCTACAAGCAGCTCACCGTGGCCCAGAACCTGTCGTTCTTCGCCGGCATCTACGGCCTGTTCGGTCGCCAGCAGCAGACGCGCATCGATGCCATGGTGAAGGCGTTCGCCCTCGGCCCCTGGCTCGGCCAGCAGACGGAATCCCTGCCCCTTGGCCTGCGCCAGCGCTTATCGCTGGCCTGCGCCCTGCTCCACGAGCCGCCGCTGCTGTTTCTCGACGAGCCCACCTCAGGGGTCGATCCGGTGACCCGGCGGGAGTTCTGGTCGCACATCAACGCGCTGGCCGATCACGGTGTCACCGTACTGGTCACCACCCACTTCATGGACGAGGCGGAGTATTGCGACCGCATCGCCCTCATCTACCGCGGTCGCCTGCTGGCCCTGGGCACCCCGGACGAGCTCAAGGGGTTGGCCGCCAAGGACACAAGCACCGCCTTGCCAACCATGGAAGAGGCCTTTATCACGCTAGTCGAGCAGGCCAGCGAGGAGGACGCATGAGCATCAACCGCCGCCGACTGCTGGCCCTGTGCCGCAAGGAGTCCCTGCAGATCGTGCGCGACCCCAGCAGCATCCTCATCGCCTTCATCATGCCCGTGGTGCTGCTGGTGGTGATGGGCTACGCCATCAACCTGGACGTGGACCACCTGCGGCTCGGCATCTGGCGCACCGATAGTGGCGCCCCTGCGGTGCGGCTGGAGCAGGCACTTCGCGGCTCCACGGCGCTGGAAATCCACGGCGGCCCGAGCAAGGCGGCGCTGCTCGCCAGTCTGGAGCGCGGCGAGATCCGCGGCCTGCTGGTGATCGATGACGGCTTCTCCGCCGCCCTGGCCAGTCAGGGGGATGGCACGCCGAAAGCCCTGCTGCTCACCGACGGCTCCGAACCCAACACGGCGAACTTCGTCACCCACTACGTGCAGGGGATCTGGCAGGGGTGGCTCGCCAGAGAGGGATTCTCCTTGCCGGTGGCGGTGGAGAGCCGCGCCTGGTTCAACCCGGCGCTGGTGAGCCGCAACTTCCTGGTGCCCGGCTCCATCGCAGTGGTGATGACCATCATAGGTGCCCTACTCACCTCCCTGGTGGTGGCCCGGGAGTGGGAGCGCGGCACCATGGAGGCGCTGCTCGCCACCCCGGTGACCAAGGCAGAGCTGCTGCTCTCCAAGCTGCTGCCCTACTACGGGCTCGGCATCGCCGCCATGCTCATCTGCCTGCTCTTCTCGGTGGCCGTGATGGGGGTGCCCTGGCGCGGCTCGCTGATCTCCCTGTTCGTGCTCACCACCCTGTTTCTCGGCAGCGCCCTCGGGCTCGGGCTCTTTCTCTCCACCGTGATGCGCAGCCAGTTCAACGCCGCCCAGGCCGCCCTGACGGCGGCGTTTCTGCCGGCCATGATGCTCTCGGGCTTCGTGTTCGAGATCGCCAGCATGCCACCGCTGTTGCGGGCCATCACCCACCTGATCCCGGCCCGCTACTTCGCGAGCTCGTTGCAGACCCTCTACCAGGCGGGCAACGTGCTCTCCATCCTGCTGGTCAACGGCGTCTGCCTGCTGCTGCTGGCCGCCTTCTGGCTGGCCCTCACCGCCCGCAAGACGCGGCGCACCCTGGAGTAAACATGCTGATCCGACTCTGGTGGCTGATCCGGAAAGAGTTGCAGGCCCTGATGGGCAATACCCAGGGGCGCTTCCTGCTCATCATGCCGGTGCTGCTGCAAACGGCACTCTTCCCCTTCGCCGCCACCCTGGAGGTGACCGGCAACACGCTCGCCATCTATGACCAGGATGGAGGGGCGCAGAGCCGGGAGCTCATCGAGCGCCTCACCCATATGCCCGCCTTCACCACAGTGGTGCCGGTGGCGGGCGAGGCGGGGATGACAGAGGCCATCACCGGGCAGCAGGCGCTGATCGGCCTCATCATTCCGCAGGATTTCTCCCGCCGGCTGGCCAGGGGCGAACAGGCCAGGCTGCAACTCATCATCGACGGACGCCGATCCAACGGGGGTCAGGTGGCGGCGGGCTACATCAATGAGGTGATCGCCCGCTGGCAGAACGAGGGCAAGGGGCAGCCCGAACTGGCGGTGCGCCACCTCTACAATCCCAACATCGAGTTCAGCTGGCACATATTGCCCTCCCTGGTGGCCATCATTACCACGGTCGGCTGCCTCATCGTCACCGCCCTGTCGGTGGCGCGGGAGCGAGAAGAGGGCACCTTCGATCAGTTGCTGGTCTCCCCCCTCACCGCGGGCTGGATCATGGCGGGCAAGGCGGTACCCGGCATCCTGGTGGCGGTGGGCCAGGGCACCATAGTCGCGCTGGCGGCCCGCTTCCTCTATCAGGTGCCGTTTGGCGGCAGCACCACCTTGCTGATGGCGGGCATGGTTTGCTACGGCCTGGCGCTGGCGGGGATAGGGCTCTTCGTCTCGTCGCTCTGTTCGACCCAGCAGCAGGCGTTTCTCGGGGTCTTCTCCTTCATGGTGCCGGCGGTGATCCTCTCCGGTTATGTCTCCCCCATCGAGAACATGCCGCAGCTGTTCCAGTGGCTGGCGGCCGTGGATCCCCTCAGCCACTTCATCCTGCTGCTCAAGGGGGTCTTCCTCAAGGATCTCGGCTGGTCGGCGGCCTGGCCCCTGCTCTGGCCCCTGCTCGCCATCGCCGGTGTCACCCTCTCCCTGGCGCTGGCCATGTTCCGCCGCCATATCGCCTGATGACCCGGCCCCTGCCAGGGCCGCACCGGACACGGAAACCGTCAACTGGTATACCCATTTATGCATAGGTTTGAATTTCCTCGAATTACCCCTGAGGAGATATATAAATAGACACTTGATTTACATCAATTGCCCACCGCCCCTAACTGGGTAGCCTAACGTCAGATTGATGTTTTATTACTCCAAAATTGAGGCAACCATGAGCAAAGTCAGACTGGTCGTTGTGGGCAACGGCATGGTGGGGCACCGCTTCATCGAAGAGCTGATCGAGCGGGCCGACCCGGGCCGCTACGAGATCACCGTCTTCGGTGCAGAACCCCGTCCCGCCTACGATCGCGTCCATCTCTCCTCCTACTTCTCCCATCACACCAGCGAAGATCTCTCCCTCGTCAAACCCGGTTTCTACGACAAGCACGGCATCCGCCTGCTGCTCGGCGAAGCGGTGAAAAAAATCGACAGAACGACCCGCGAAGTGCACTCCAACAAGGGCACTGTGGTCGGTTACGACAAGCTGGTGCTGGCCACCGGTTCCTACCCCTGGGTTCCCCCCATTCAGGGCAGCCAGCACCACGAGTGCTTCGTCTATCGCACCATCGAGGATCTGAAAGCCATCCGCAGCGCCGCCAAGAGCAGCAAGAGCGGGGTGGTGATCGGTGGCGGTCTGCTTGGCCTCGAAGCCGCCGGCGCCCTCAAGGCACTGGGTCTGGAGACCCACGTGGTGGAGTTTGCCCCGGTGCTGATGGCCGAACAGCTCGACGGTCAGGGCGGCCAGCTGCTGCGCCGCAAGATTGAATCCATGGGCGTGCAGGTGCACACCAGCAAGAGCACCAGCGAGATCCTGATGCACGGCGGCCGCGACGCCCAGCACCGCCTCGCCTTCGCCGACGGCAGCACGCTTGAAGTGGACGTGGTGGTCTTCTCCACCGGGATCCGCCCGCAGGATACCCTGGGCCGTTACTGTGAACTGGCCATTGCCGACCGTGGCGGCGTGCTGATCGACGATCACTGCCTCACCTCCGACCCCGACATCTATGCCATCGGCGAGTGCGCCGCCTGGCAGGGCCGCTTCTTCGGCCTGGTGGCCCCGGGCTACAAGATGGCCCAGATTACCGTCGACCACCTGCTGGGCGGCGACAGCTGCTTCGAAGGGGCGGACATGAGCGCCAAGCTCAAGCTGCTCGGCGTCTCCGTCGGTTCCATCGGCGATGCCCATGGCCGCACCCCGGGCAGCCACAGCTATGTGTTCCAGGATGACCAGGCTGGCGTCTACAAGAAAATAGTGGTGAGCGAAGACAACAGCCGATTGCTCGGCGCCGTGCTGGTGGGTGACGTGGATGACTACGGCAACCTGCTGCAGCTGATGCTCAACGCCCTGCCGCTGCCGAGCCACCCGGACACCCTGATCCTGCCCGCCTATGCCGGTGCCAAGCCGACCCTGGGGGTGGATGCCCTGCCTTCAACCGCCCAGATCTGCTCCTGCTTCGACGTCTCCAAGGGCGACATCGCCCAGGCGGTGGCCGAGGGTCACACCACCCTGGCCGCCATCAAGCAGCACACCAAGGCCGGTACCGGCTGTGGTGGCTGCGTGCCGCTCATCAGCCAGGTGCTCAACGCCGAGCTGGTGAAGCAGGGTATCGAGGTCAACAACCACCTCTGCGCCCACTTCCCCTACTCCCGTCAGGAGCTGTTCCACCTGGTCAAGGTGGAGGGGATCAAGAGCTTCGACGAGCTGCTGGCCAAGCACGGTCACGGCCATGGCTGCGAGGTGTGCAAACCGACCGTCGGCTCCATCCTCGCCTCCTGCTGGAACGACTATGTGCTGAGCCCGCTCAATACCCAGTTGCAGGACACCAACGACATCTTCCTCGGCAACATGCAAAAGGACGGCAGCTACTCCGTCATCCCGCGCATGGCCGGTGGTGAAGTGACCCCGGAAGGGCTGCTGGCGGTGGCCGAAGTGGCCCGCGACTACAAGCTCTACACCAAGATCACCGGCGCCCAGCGCATCGGCCTGTTCGGAGCCCAGAAGGATGACCTGCCCGCCATCTGGCGCAAACTGCTGGCGGCGGGCTTCGAGACCGGTCAGGCCTACGCCAAGGCGCTGCGCATGGCCAAGACCTGCGTCGGCAGCACCTGGTGCCGCTTCGGCGTGCAGGACAGCGTCGGCCTCGGGGTCTTCCTCGAGAACCGCTACAAGGGTATTCGCACCCCCCACAAGATGAAGTTCGGTGTCTCCGGCTGTACTCGTGAATGTGCGGAAGCCCAGGGCAAGGACGTTGGCATCATCGCCACCGATGCGGGCTGGAACCTCTATGTGGGCGGCAATGGCGGCATGAAGCCGCGCCACGCCGATCTGCTGGCGTCTGACCTCGACCGCGAGACCCTGATCAGGCTGATCGACCGCTTTATGATGTTCTACGTCACCAGCGCCGACAAACTGCAGCGCACCTCGGTCTGGCTCGGCAACCTGGAAGGGGGCGTCGACTACCTGCGCGAAGTGATCGTCGACGACAAGCTGGGGCTGGCCGACACCCTGGAGCGCGATATCCAGACCCTGATCGACAGCTACGAGTGCGAATGGTCGCGCACCCTCAACGAAGAGGAGGCACTCAAGCGATTCAGCCACTTCATCAACAGCGACAAGCGCGACCCGGACGTCCAGTTCGTCAGCGAGCGCGACCAGCACAGACCGGCTACCCCTGCCGAGCGCATTCCCGTCTACCAGATCGAGGTGGAGACCAAATGATGAAACTTGCCTGCCAACTCAACGACATCCTGCCGGGAACCGGCGTCTGCGCACTCATTGAAGGTCGCCAGAATATGCCTGTTTCGCTCGGTGTGGAGGTTCAATCATGAAATTCGCCTGCCAACTCAACGACATCCTGCCGGGAACCGGAGTCTGCGCACTCATTGAAGGTCGCCAGATCGCTCTGTTCCGCCCGAGCGCGGCCGCCGAGGTGTTCGCCATCGACAACCGGGATCCCTTCTTCGCCGCCAACGTGCTGTCGCGCGGCATCATAGGTGAACACGAGGGTGAGCTCTGGGTCGCCAGCCCGCTCAAGAAGCAGCACTTCCGTCTGCGCGACGGCCACTGCCTCGAGAACGCCGCCATGTCGGTGCAAAGCTATCCCGTTGAAGTACGCGACCAGCAGGTCTGGGTTGCCGTCTGATGCCGACAAACCCCAGATCCATGTCGGTACAGGGCTACGTCCCCGTTGAAGTACGCGACCAGCAGGTCTGGGTTGCCGTCTAACACCATGCATATCAGGGCTGCCCGCGGGCGGCCCTCTTGAAGGAAATAAAGATGTATACCGAAACCATCAACAAGTGCGCCGCCAACGCGGCCCGCATCAACAGCTTCGAGCGCAGCGACAAGCTCGGCTTCTGGCTCAGCTCCGCCATGGCGGGGGCCTATGTGGGCCTTGGCATCATCCTCATCTTCACCCTGGGCAACCTGGTGGATCCGAGCATCCGTCCGCTGGTGATGGGGGCCACCTTCGGCATAGCCCTCACCTTAGTTGTCATCGCCGGCTCCGAGCTGTTCACCGGCCACACCATGTTCCTCACCTTCGGGGTGAAGACCGGCAAGATAGCCATGGCCGACCTGCTGCGCATCCTGCCGCAGACCTGGGCCGGCAACCTGCTCGGCTCCATCGCGGTGGCGCTGATCTACTCCTATGGCGGCAGCCTGCTGCCGGACGCGGGCAGCCTGGCGCACAAGGTGGCGCTGGCCAAGACCCAGGCACCGGCGTTGACCCTGTTTATGAAGGGCGTGCTGTGCAACTGGCTGGTCTGCCTCGCCATCTGGATGGCGCTGCGCACCGAGGGTGCCGCCAAGTTCATCGCCATCTGGTGGTGCCTGCTGGCATTCATCGCCTCCGGCTACGAGCACTCGGTCGCCAACATGACCCTGTTCGCCCTCTCCTGGTTCGGTGCCCACTCCGAGGCCTACACCCTGGGCGGCATCGGCCACAACCTGCTGTGGGTGACCCTGGGCAACACCGTCTCCGGCGCCCTCTTCATGGGCCTCGGCTACTGGTATGCCACCCCCAAGGCTGAGCGCCCGGTCGCGGTGAGCGAGACCACCACCACTGCCAGCCAGACCCAAACCGCCTGATCAGGAGGCCCCATGGACTACTTGCCCATCTTTTGCCGACTCGACAACAAACCCGTGCTGCTGGTCGGCGGCGGCGAGGTAGCGGAGCGCAAGGCGCGCCTGCTGCTGGATGCCGGTGCCCACCTCACAGTCGTGGCGCCCGAGCTCGACCCCGAGCTGGCGGAACTGGCTGCCAACGGCAGCATCGAGTGGCTGGCCGGTGAATTCGCGCCGCAGCAACTGACGGGCAAGTGGCTGGTGGTGGCCGCCACCGATCGGCGCGAGGTGAACGCCCTGGTCTACCAGAGCGCCAATCAGGCGCGGATCTTTGCCAACGTGGTGGATGACCCGAAACGCTCCAGCTTCATCATGCCGTCGATCATCGACCGCTCGCCGCTGATGGTGGCCATCTCCTCCGGCGGCAAGGCCCCGGTGCTGGCCCGGCTGCTGCGGGAAAAACTCGAAGCCCTGCTGCCTCAGCATCTGGGCGCCGTCGCGGCCTTCGCCGGCAGCCTGCGGGAGCGGGTCAAGGCCCGCTTCGCCAGCATGGGGGAGCGGCGCCGCTTCTGGGAGCGGCTGCTCGGGGCAGACCGACTCGGGCAGGCGCTGGCACGGGGCGATAGCGCCTCTGCCAATCAGCTGGCCGACAGCCTGTTTGCCGACGAGAGCCAGACCGGTGGCGAGGTGGTATTGGTGGGAGCAGGCCCCGGCGATCCGGGCCTGCTCACCCTGCACGCCCTGCGCCAGATGCAGCAGGCGGACGTGGTGGTCTATGACCGGCTGGTCTCGGACGAGGTGATGGCGCTGGTGCGCCGGGATGCCAAACGTATCTTCGTCGGCAAGCAGGCGGGCAATCACTGCGTGCCGCAGGAGGGGATCAACCAGCTCTTGCTGGAGGAGGCGAAGAAGGGGCAGCGGGTGGTGCGGCTGAAGGGGGGCGACCCCTTTATCTTCGGCCGTGGCGGCGAGGAGCTGGAGACGCTGGTCGGCAGCGGCATCGGCTTTCAGGTGGTGCCGGGGATCACGGCGGCCAGCGGCTGTGCCGCCTACGCTGGCATTCCGCTCACCCACCGCGACCACGCCCAGAGCGTGCGCTTCGTCACCGCCCACGGCAAAGGGGGCGCCCGGGATCTCGACTGGCCGCTGCTGGCCAGAGACAAACAGACCCTGGTGTTCTATATGGGGCTTTCGTCTTGCGCCGTGATCCGCGAGCAACTGCTGACCCACGGCAAGGGGGGCGACACCCCGGTGGCGCTGATCGAGCGCGGCACCCAGCCAAGCCAGCGGGTCATTCGCGGCACCCTCGACCAGTTACCCGAGCTGGCGGCCGGGGTCGAGAGCCCAGCCCTTATCATGGTGGGGTCTGTGGTGACACTGGCCGACCAGCTCGCCTGGTTCGGTCAGAACAATGCCCCTCTGGCGGCGGTGGCATCCGCCTGATGGAGTCCTCCCGCGCCCCTGTTTGACGACGCCGCCCTGGGGCAGCGTCTGTTTTACTGTGCTGACTGTCATAACCTCTTGTTTTGAATTTGGTATCCTATGGAGCAAGGCCATCCGGCCAACCGAATTCAGGAATCTTGTTGCATGTCTCTCCCCCCCAAGAACAGCGCCAAACAGCGTGAACACGACAGAGCCCGCATCCTCACCCTGCTGCTGGCCGACGATGCCCTCACCGACAGCCTGCTCGATCCTCAAGGGGTGCAGGACGCCGCACTGCGAGATCAGACCAGCGAGCTGACGCGCCTGGTCAACAGCCTGCCGGCCGCCGACGTCGCCGATGCCCTGGAGTCCCTGCCCCCGGACGAGCGCCACGTGCTCTGGCAACAGGTGGACCCGGAGCGCCATGGCCAGATCCTGGTCGAGGCGTCGGAGACGGTGTGGGACAGCCTGATCAGCGGCATGAGTGACAAGGCGCTGCTGCAGGCCCTGCGCAGCCTCGACATCGACGATCAGATCTACCTAGGCCAATACCTGCCTCGCAACCTGATGGGTCGGCTGCTCACCTCCATGGCCCCCGACCAGCGCGACCGGGTGCGGGAGGTGATCCGCTACGGCAAGCACACGGTCGGCGCCATGATGGATTTCGAGCTGATCACGGTGCGCGCCGAGGTAAGCCTGGCGACGGTGCAGCGCTACCTGCGCCAGCTCGGCAAGATCCCCGCCAACACCGACAAGCTGTTCGTCACCGACAGGCGCAACCGGCTGCAGGGGGAGCTGCCCCTCACCACTTTGCTGCTGCACAAACCGGATACCCTGGTCGCCAACGTCATGGAGCGGGATCCCGTTACCTTCGACCCGGAAGACAACGATGAAGCCGCCGCTCGTACCTTCGAACGGGACGATCTCGTCTCTGCCGCCGTGGTGGATGGCAAGGGCAAGCTGATGGGGCGGCTCACCGTCGCCGAAGTGGTGGACCTGGTCTATGAGGAGAGCGACACAGATCTGCGTCGCATGGGGGGGATCAGCGAGGAAGAAGACGTGTTCGCCCCTGTCGCCAAGGCGGTCAAGACCCGCTGGGCCTGGCTGGCGCTGAACCTCTGCACCGCTTTCGTGGCCTCCCGGGTCATAGGCCTGTTCGAGCACAGCATCTCGCAACTGGTGGCGCTGGCGGCCCTGATGCCCATCGTCGCGGGGATAGGCGGCAACACAGGCAACCAGACCATCACCATGATAGTGCGGGCCTTGGCGCTGCAGCACATCCAGCCGGGCAACGTCTCCTTCCTGCTGTGGCGGGAGCTGGGAGTGGCGCTGATCAACGGCCTAGTGTGGGGCGGCACCATGGGGGTCGCGACCTACTTCCTCTATCAGGATGCGGCCCTGGGCGCCGTGATGACGCTCGCCATGGTGCTGAACCTGCTGGTGGCGGCCCTGATGGGGGTCATCATCCCCATGACCATGAGTCGGCTGGGGCGGGATCCAGCGGTGGGGGCCAGCGTGATGATCACCGCCATCACCGACACCGGCGGCTTCTTCATCTTCCTGGGTCTGGCGACCCTGTTCCTGCTCTAACCCCTGATGGCAGCCACCAGGGTGCCCGGCCCTGGTGGCCTCAGACCCCGGCAGCCCCGGATGGCAGGCCCTTGTCCCGCACAGGAATTCGGGAGTTGCTGCCGCGATAAAAACGGGGATTCCCGCCTCTGGGCAAGGAATAATCGTTGAAATGCCAACCCCACTCCTTATACTGAATCCACCTGTTTCCAGCGGTGGATCTGACACAATGGAATACAACACTTCAGAACTGTGCGACATCTATCAGGACATGGTGGATGTACTCGAACCCATGCTCTGCTCCTTCGGCGGCCGCGCCTCTTTCGGCGGCGTCATCACCACGGTCAAATGCTTCGAATCGAACGGCCTCATCCGTGAAGTCGTTAAAGAGAACGGCGTCGGCCGCGTGCTGCTGATCGACGGCGGCGGCTCCATGCGCCGGGCCCTGATCGACAGTGAGATCGCCACCACGGCGGCGGAAAACGAGTGGGAAGGCATCGTCTGCTATGGCTGCGTGCGCGAGGTCGACATCCTGGAAGATCTCGACATCGGCATCCAGGCCCTGGCCGCCATCCCGGTCGGTGCCGACCACAAGGATGTGGGAGAGACGGATCTGCCGGTCAACTTCGGCGGTGTCACCTTCCTGCCGGACGATCACCTCTACGCCGACACCACAGGGGTGATCCTCTCACCCGATGCGCTCGATATCGAATAAGCAGACACAGACTGAAGATGGGAGCCTAGGCTCCCATTTTTTATGGCTGCAACTTGCTGAAAAACAGACAAAAAAAGAGGGCCAGTAAACAACTGGCCCCTTAACTGGAAGCAATGTGAGCAATGTCGTGCCTTCACAAGAAGTCCATCACGCTGGAACGAATGAAGTCTTTCCCGGAAAACAAGGTAACAATAATCATTCTCATTTAACTGTGCAAGCCTTATTTGTAAAAAGTGCAAAAAAAAGACCACCGCGCGGGTGGTCATTCTCGTCAGGCTTGTCGTGTGGCCGTTTGCAGACTGGCCAGGCCGGTCTCCCCCACCAGCTTGCGGCTGAGGTAGCGCAGCAGCACGCCGTAGAGTGGTACAAACAATCCCAGGCTTATCAGCAGCTTGAATACGTAATCCACGGTCGCGATCTCGACCCAGTGCTCGGCCATGAAGGGATCCGTGCTGCGCCAGAAGGCGATGCTGAAGAAGGCGATGGTATCCACCAGGTTGCCAAACAGGGTCGAGGCCGCCGGTGCCACCCACCAGGCCCTGAGCAGTCTCAGGCGGTTGAACACCACCACGTCCATGAACTGGCCCACCAGATAGGCCATAAAGCTGGCCAGGGCGATGCGCGCCACGAAGAGGTTGAACTCCGCCAGGTTGCCCATGCCCTGATAACTGCCTTCGAAGAACAGCACGGAGAGCACATAGGAAACGGCCAGGGCCGGCAGCATCACGGTCTGGATGATCTTGCGGGCCAGTCCGGCACCGAAGATCCGCACCGTCAGATCGGTGGCCAGGAAGATGAACGGGAAGCTGAAGGCACCCCAGGTGGTGTGGAAGCCGAAGATGGTGATCGGCAGCTGCACCAGGTAGTTGCTGCTGGCGATGATCAGGATGTGGAACAACGAGAGACGCACCAGCGCCGTCTGGTGCTGAGCAGGGGTCAGATTCATGTTGTGACCTTTTTGGTTAATGGGGTTAGGGAACCCATACCGCCACCATAGCGATAATTGAGGGGCGAGATTATACGCCCCGACGCGGATAGTTCAATCCTTATGCGATGAGGCAGCTGAGTGCTGACGGCCTAGCCAAAGCACCACCTCCCTGTCGTCCGGGTGCGCCGCCTCCAGCCAGCAGCCGCTGTGCTGCTCATACTCCAGCCGCAACCGGCTGCCTTCGAACTCCAGCAGCCAGCTGTGGCGATCAGCGCCCCACTCCCGCTCGAGCGGTATAAGCTCCCACCCCTCGACCAGCTCTTCGGCAAGAGCCGGGAAGTTGTCCCAGTCAAGGCCTGAACAGGCCAGCAACACCACCCCGACCTCCCGATCTGTCTGCGTGACACGCCAGTTCATCTGTTGTCCCTCAACTGCTGCAAGAGAGCTCGCCACCGCAATACCACTGGGGCACCGGGGTCGCCAGATCCTCGTATTCCGGCTGCTCGTCATAGGGGCGCTGCAGGGCGGCAAACAACCGCTCGAACGGCGCCATGTTCCCCGTCTCGGCGGCGTCTATCACCTGCTGGGCCAGGGCATTGCGCAGCACGTACTTGGGATTGACGGCATCCATCCGCACCTTGCGCCCCGCATCCTGGCTCCCTTCACGGACCAGCCGGGCCCGATAGGTTTCGAGCCACTCCTGCCAGGCGGCCCGGTCCGGCAACAGCGCCAGCAGGCTGGCGTGCCACTCCCCCTGGGTGGTCAGCTCACCCAGGCGACGCAGGAAGAGGTGATAGTCCACCCGATGCGCCGCCAGCAACTGGAACAGCTGACGGAACAGGGCCGGGTCTTCATCCTCCCAGTTCTCCAGGCCAAGCCGGGCGCGCATCAGTTCGGAGTAGTGCAACATCAGCTGATGCTCGTACTGGGCCAGGGCCGCCGCCAGGGCGTCGCCGTCCACCTGTCCCGCCAGCGCCTGGGCCAGCTTCTGCAGGTTCCAGTATCCCACCGCCGGCTGCTGATCCAGGGCGTAGCGGCCACCCGGATCCGAGTGGTTGCAGACAAAATCCGGCACATAGGCATCGATGAAACCGTAGGGGCCGTAATCCAGGGTCAGCCCGAGCAGGGACATGTTGTCTGTGTTCATCACCCCGTGACAGAAGCCCGCCGCCTGCCACTTGGCGATGAGGCGCGCGGTGCGGCGCACCACCTCGGCGAACAGCTCGGCACCGCTTTCCAGTTCGGGGACGTGGTGACGCAGCAGATAGTCGATGAGAGCCGGGATCTTCTCCCCCTGGCCGCTCCAGGCGAAGTACTCGAAGTGACCGAAGCGCAGGTGGCTGGGCGCTGTGCGCAGCACTGTCGCCCCGCTCTCGACCTGCTCCCGGTAGACGGGCTCGTCACTGCCCACCAGCACCAGGGCCCGGGTGGTCGGAATGCCGAGGGCATGGAGCGCCTCGGAGGCGAGGTATTCGCGGATGCTGGAGCGCAGCACGGCACGGCCGTCGCCGAAGCGGGAAAACGGCGTCTTGCCCGCCCCCTTCAGGTGCAGATCCCAGCGCTGACCATCCGGCGCCAGCTGCTCCCCCAGCAGCAGGGCGCGGCCATCCCCCAGGCGCGGGCTGTAGCCACCGAACTGGTGCCCCGCATAGACCTGGGCCACCGGCTGCATACCCGGCAACGGCTGCCCCAACCCGCAGCAGGCGAGCCAGTCAGCCTCACCGATCCCGTCCAGCCCCAGTTCCCGCAGCAGCCCCTGATTGAGGTGCAGCAGCCTGGGTGCACGCAGAGGCTGAGGAGCCACGGGCTCGCAGGCCCAGGGCAGTTCGGTGGCGAAAGTGTTGATCAGCTTCATGGTGGTGTGGTTCGTCCCTGCGTATGCTCGTGTCACTCTTTATACCGCCGTCTGCCCGCTCAGGCTAACAGGCGATCGCGCTATTTCATTTCACGGAGAAAACAATGCAAAAATGGATATATGCCCTGCCCCTGCTGGCACTGGCCTGGGGACATCAGGTCAAGGCTGCCGACATCGAAGCGGGCAAGGCCAAGGCGACTGTCTGCGTCGCCTGTCATGGGGTGGATGGCAAGGCGAGTGTCCCCGTCTATCCCCATCTGGCCGGACAGAACGCTGCCTATCTGCTGAAACAGATGAAAGCCTTCAAGGAGGGTAGCCGCACAGAGCCATTGATGGCACCCTTCATGGCGATGCTGACCGAGGCGGATATGGAGAATCTGGCGGCCTATTATGCCAGCCTGAAGTAGCCTAGCGGCGCCCTATCCCCGATGCGGTCGATTACGCTGCGCGGATCGACCCTACCGGCGGCAGTAGTCGATGATAAGGTCCATAAAGGCCTCTCCGAAGCGCTCCAGCTAACGATGACCGACGCCGATGACCGTCAGCATCTCGTCATCGGCATCGCCACTGACCCCATCTCCACCAGGGTCGACCCTACCGGCGGCAATACTCGATGATAAGGTCCATAAAGGCCTCTCCGAAGCGCTCCAGCTTGCGGTGACCGACACCGTTGATGGCCAGCATCTCGTCCTCGGTCATCGGCATCAGCTGGGCCATCTCCACCAGGGTCGCGTCGTTGAACACCACGTAGGGCGGCACCTCTTCATCCTCGGCAATCTGCTTGCGCAGACCGCGCAGCTCCTTGAACAACCGCTTGTCGTAGTTGGCATTGTCGAGCAGACCGCTGCGCTTCTCCTTGCGGCTGGAGATGGGCTGCAAGCGTGGCACCGCCAGGGCCAGCGTCGTCTCACCGCGCAGCACGGGGCGGGCCGCCTCGGTCAGCTGCAGCACCAGGTTGCGGGTGATGTTCTGGGTCAGCAGCCCCTTGTGGATCAGCTGGCGGATCACGCTCATCCAGTATTCGTGGCTCTGATCCTTGCCGATGCCGTAGGTCGACAACTTGTCGTGGCCGTGATCCTTGATGCGCTGGTTGAGCGAGCCCCTGAGCACCTCCACCACATAACCTACCCCGAAGGCCTGACCCACCCGCCAGACGCAGGAGAGCGCCTTCTGGGCATCTTCGGTGCCGTCATAACTCTTGGGGGGATCCAGGCAGATGTCGCAGTTGCCACACGGCTTGTCGTTGTACTCGCCGAAGTAGTTGAGCAGCACCTGACGGCGGCAGGTCTGCGCCTCGGCGAAGGCCGCCATCACGTTGAGCTTGTATTGCTCCACCTGCAACTGCTGGGGGTTTTCGATGTTGTCGAGCAGGCGTCGCACCCGGCCAATGTCGGCGGGATCATAGAGCAGCAGCGCCTCGGCCGGGGTCCCATCGCGGCCGGCCCGGCCGGTCTCCTGATAGTAGGATTCGATATTCTTGGGGATGTCGTAGTGCACCACGAAGCGCACGTTCGGCTTGTCGATCCCCATGCCGAACGCCACCGTCGCCACCACTATCTCGACATCGTCCTTGAGGAAGGCATCCTGGGTGCGCAGCCGCTGATCCAGCGGCAGGCCCGCATGATAGGGCGATGCCTTGCAGCCATGGCGGGAGAGCCTCTCTGCCACTTCCTCCACCCGGTTGCGGCTGGAGCAATAGACGATGCCGCAGTTGCCCTTCTGGCTCTGCACGTAGCGCAGCAGTTGCTCGGCCCCCTTGAACTTCTCCACCAGGCTGTAACGGATGTTGGGCCTGTCGAAGCTGGCGGTGTGGATGAAGGGATCGTGCAATTCGAGGCGATGCAGCATGTCGCTGCGGGTCGCCTCGTCGGCAGTGGCGGTGAGCGCCACCACAGGCACCTGGGGGAACCACTGCTTGAGCCGTCCCAGCGCCGCGTATTCGGGCCGAAAATCGTGGCCCCACTGGGAGACGCAGTGGGCCTCGTCGATGGCGAACAGCCCGAGGGGCAACTCTGCCAGTCGATCCAGAAACTCGTGCTGCAGCAGCCGTTCGGGGGAGACATAGACCAGCTTGATCTCGCCACGGCGCATGGCGGCAAAGTTCTGGACCATCTCCTCCCGGCTCAGGGCGGAGTTGATATAGACCGCTGCCACGCCGTTGGCCCGCAGGCTGTCCACCTGATCCTTCATCAGCGAAATGAGGGGCGAGACCACCACTCCGAGCCCGGGGCGCAGCAGCGCCGGGATCTGGTAACAGAGGGACTTGCCGCCACCGGTGGGCTTGAGCACCAGGGCATCGCGCCCCGCCACTATCTGCTCGATGATCTCGAGCTGGCCCGGCCGAAATTGCTGGTAGCCGAAGACCGCCTGCAGCAGGGCAAGGGGGGTATCGGGCAAGGTGTCGGCAATGGCGGTCATGGGCTCTCCTTTGGGGTCGCCATTCTAAAGCAGCCGCCGCCCACAATAAACCTGCCATTGCGACTGTTAAGGAAGTGTTGCAGACTGGCTGGAGTTTTTACTCGGCTTTGATGACAGGGATCGGTATCAGAGAATGAAACAGATGTTGAAGAAGATGGCGCTCAGTGGCATTGCCAATCTGTTCGCCGAGAAGATGCCGTTCAACAAGCTCATCGGCATGCAGGTGACCCACTATGACTTCGAGAAAGTGGAGCTACGCATCAAGATGGATGACAAGCTGATCGGCAACCCCTTTCACAACATATTGCACGGCGGCGTCACCGCCAGCCTGCTGGATGTGGCCGGTGGCATGATAGTCGCCGCTTCCTGCATCGACGAGCTGGAGGATTTCTCCCCCAGCTACCTCAAGGAGCGCTTTTCCCGCCTCGGCACCATAGACCTGCGAATCGACTATCTGCGACCCGGCCGCGGCAACGAGTTCATCGCCACCGCCCACATCATCCGCGCCGGTAGCAAGGTCGCCGTCGCCCGTATGGAACTGCACAACGAAGAAGGGACCCACATCGCCTTTGGCACCGGCACCTATCTGGTCGGCTAATGGCCTTTATTGCATAAAAAGTGCGCTTCTAAGCTGATTTTAATCATTAGAATTGTTACCCCCTCCACCGGCCAGGGTCCATACTGAAAGTCGGGATTGTGTGCAGAGGGAGGATTGCAGACGATGAGCGCGATGCTGGCTACCAAACCATCCAGAGCCTTGTTGACACAGCTCGAGTCTATGCGCGAAGAAGTGCAGACACCCGAGTGCCATCACTGGTTGGAACAGGAGCTGGAGGGGTATTCTCTCTGTTCACCCCTGCCTTGGTATCGCATCATTGCCTGTCGGCAACGCGGTCACTTCCTGAATCTGAAGACGGGGAAATATCTGACTTGCCACATCGGCAGCCAAACGCTAAGCCAACGCGACCTGGCCCAAGTTCAGTTCATCTATGCCCGTGAACCCGCCGCCCACTATCTACTGCGTCATGATCCCGGTATCGAACCCTGGCCAGAGCAACTGCTGGAAGCGTATCGAGAGCAGTTGATCCCCGGCCATCTCTGCCTGCAGGCCTGGCATGAGCCCGTGTCTTCGCTGCGTTCACAACTGATGGAGGGAATAGCACATTTCATTAGTGAGTACCCCAAGCATGCGGCTCTGCAAACTCAGCACGGCTTCAAGGCGTTGCGGCATCAACACTGGCATATCTGATCATGCGCCCCGGGCGCAAGGAGGGCACCATCGACAAGACCCACAACGAGATTGCCACAATCTAGAGTGCCGGAGTCAGGATCAGACTCCACCTGTAGGGCCACCGAGCGGTGGCCCTTTTAATGGGCGGCATTCCGCACCGGGCAACCTCCTCTGCATACCGACCATGCGTCTGCCTATCACGGCCAAGGCAAATAGCCCAATGCGAAAGACAACCCATTGAACCCCATGCGACTCACCAGCACAGAGCTGCATGGTGAGCCACGGCAAGGCGGATCTTTGAGGTCTTGGCCGCGCAGGGCCTCGATGATCTGAGGGCTGATGAGCTGGCGATCGGGAGATAACCTGGTCGGAAGGCACATCGCACCATAGGTGCACCCAGATGAGGTGAACATCGAATTTGCCTGCCAGCTCAGGCCAGGCCGCCGATTGCAATGGCTGGCGCCTTGGTGCCATGCCGTATGTCGCGACGGCAGAGGAAGCAGTGGGAAGCACAGGTAGTCAGTCCCGCAACGTCTGACATGCCAACACCATGTTCCTGCTTCACTATGTCATCGCGTCGTACTGCATCGTGCTTTGCACCGCCTCTGGCGCGAGCAGTACGGTCACCACTTGTCGTGCTGCCAACCGCAAGTCACCTTCGCCGAGGATCGCAGACACAAAGAAGAGGGGCCCGCTTGTATCGGGCCCCTCGGTTGAACGCAACGATGCTACACCGTTACGGTCCAGTGCACAGATAGTTGTTGTTGTACTGGTCCAGTGTCGTGGCGAGGTTGTTTGCCTCGGCCGCGAATTGGCCCTTCTTCGGATAATCCCCCATCCCGGTGAAGTTCACCGCGTAGCTGGGCGGCGGTCCATCAAGAATGGCTTGGCCTGCAACCATCGCTGTGACGGCATTCGGACACTGCCCCGCCCCGGCTTGCACGTTCAGCTTCGCAGCCAGCAGTTGCGCTGCCATGTTGAACGCCGGATCACTCGACTTCTGCTTGCCGCTCCCGACATCCTGCTTGCTCAGGATACGTACGGCCTCCTGGCAGGTATCCACGAACAGGTTGCCGATATAGACCCCGCCACCGGCAAAGGAGGCCAGCGTCTGATCAAGCACAGGTTCCTGTTTGCCATTGGATTTGGCGCAGGACGCCCAGTTCCGCCAGAAACCGATGGTCAATGCACGGCCGCCTGGGGGCGGTGTGTTGTCGATATTGAACACCTTCGTTTCACCCGGCCCCACCTCGAAGTCGCCACAGAGAATACTGTTGTCGATATTCGGGTTGATGACTACGCCATCCGGTGGCATGAACGCATTCGGAACAAAGGTTCCGAAGCTGCTGAGCCACCCCGGCAGCATGATCTCGCAGATCTGATAGGTCTGGCCTGGGATGAGCTCCTGCGTAAACACCAGGGTGCCGCCGTTCCCGGCATTGGCCGACATCGACTCCAGGGTCTCGCCGACGGAGAAGGTGGTAGCCCCCTGCCGCAGCACGAAGGTAAACGAGTAGCTGCCCAAGTCGGGGAGGCCATTCATGGTCTTGAGGACTTGTGCCTTGCCGCGTTCACGGTTCAGGAACGAACAGGAGAAGACCTTGCCTGCATCCTCCGGGTAGTCGACCACGAAGTCGCAGACCTTGTCCTGAATCGGCGAATCCGGGTTGGCCGAAACCAGATCCCAACCCGCCTTGGCCGTCTCTACCACGGTATAGGTACCCTCGCTAGTGAGGAGCAGATCGAGGCCAGCGGTCTGGAACATCGAAGGGCCTGCACCCGCACCGACATCTTGCATACTCAACAGCCCGCCATCCGGACCATACAACTTGAAGGTCCAGTAGTAGTCGTCATCCGAGTTTTCGAGTACCGGCTCAGTGGTCTTCTGCACCTGCGCCTTGGCCGGTTCGGTTGTTGGCACATTCTGGAAGTCGACAGTTGCCGAACAATGGGTCGCGATGCCGTCTTCGAGCTGGAGATCCACCGTCCTGGGGTTCGGATACTCGGCTGGGTCGCGCGGGTCAGCCAGACCGACAGGGACGCCAGTGTCACTGCCTGCGGCGAAGAACACGCTGCTCACCTCTTCGACATAATAGGTGTCGGGAACCAGGCCCCACGCCGTGACGGATTGCGTCGTCGCGCCTCCCCCCGTGAAGGTAATGACCTTGGTCTTGCTGAACGATCCATCATTGGCTCGGGTAATGTGGAATGTCACCTCGAGTTTTTCACCCGCATCCAGGAAGTTGGGGATGCTCTTCTCAATCATGAGCTTGGCCATGACCGATGAGGCGATCGGGATCTGCAGTTCGTTGGTGCTGGCAGCAAATCCGTCCGAGGCGGTCAGGTAGGCGGTGTCTCTCAACATGCCCGTCGTGACGCGCTTGGGATCGTCGAGATAAACCATCTTGTCAAAGGTGATAGAACCACTGTCTGTCTGACCAGTCGTCTGCCACCCTACCTCGCCGTCCGTCTGCGTGTCCGCAATGTAGCCATCCAGGAAGTCGCCGAATGACGGGACCCCGACCGCATACATCAGACCCATGCCGTCGATCTCCTCCACGTCCTTGATGGTCGTCGAAGCATTGGTGACCTCACCCTGCTGGATCTGGGCGTTCGCGACCGCCGTCGTGGTGCCCGGGACCGGGATGCCAGTAGCCTTGTCCGTATAGGTCCCTGATACCTCGTTGTGCAGCCAGTCGCCAACCTTGCCCGCCGTCGCTGCGTCGAATTCGACCGTGAATTCGGCGACCATGCCATTGAAACCGGCAGCGAGGTCGAATTGACCCTCGTTATAGGTATCGAGCAGGGTACCGGTGTTGTCCGAACCCTTGTACAGCTTGTCGGTCAACTCGACGGTGATCGTACGCGCGGCTGGATTCTTCGCATTCAACACTATGTTGACCGCAACCTTGCCGCCGATGACTTCCGCCTTGGTCCAGGTGACCGTGATCTGGACGGGAAGGGACGTCGGCGCATCACTGCGGCAGACGTTGCCAAAGTCCAGCGAGTCTTCGGTCCCCTTGGAGATATTCCAGGTCTGCTCCGCGCCCTGGTGGGCCGTCATCGTCTTGGAAATCTCCTGCGGCTCGATCTCCTTCACCGGGATGGAGACGTCGCGTGCACCAGCCCCTCCGGTGCCGAGATCTTCGGCCAGGAGATTGGCGTGCAGCGATGAACCCGGGAACAGGTGCGATCCCAGGGCCAACCGGCCGTAATAGTCATAGACACAGGTGGTATTTTTCGCCTGTGTGACCGTGATCAGTCGGTAAATGGAAATGTCTGTGCCACCGATGCCGGGGTTCTTGGGGGTTTGCGGCGTCGACTGTGCTGCCGCACAGGACGCACTCGATTTGCCCACATTCAGTACCGGGGCCGAAATAATGTCATATCCGGGTTTACTTGCATCCTCGTTGTCCAGTACCACACCAAGGGTGTACATCTGGCTGGCAGGGGCGGAATTACCGGCCTGCAGCGTGATGCGATAAGGAACGAGGTCGAGTTCGTTCCACGTCTTGCCCAGGTTGCCAGTGGTGTAGTCCGCGTCGGGGCAGATAAAGGGGCCGCCATCGGGGAAGGTGAAATTCGCATCTTTGCGACATCCCTCCAAGGTAGTCTGCACCCCAACGGGGTCGGCGGCCTGCGCCGGGCCGAGCAGCCCGAGCGCGAGCACGGCCCCCAGCGTCGTCTTCCATCGTTTGCTGACGAACATGTCGATGTCTCCTTGACGTTGTCCTTGTGTGGCCGGGAAGTGTCGTTCGACACGAGCACCCACGACCGCCGGTCGTCATGACGAGAGCGATAGAGCAAGTCGTATGCCAGTAGATATGGTGTTTAAAAACAAGGAGTTACGAATTCTTGCCATCAGGCATGTCACAGCAGTGAAACACACGGTACCGCGCTACCCGTCGAAATTGACCACAAGTCTTTGATAATTGAACCAAACGAGCATGGGAGATGCTGTATCGCGATTGATACTCGTGGTGGCGATGTCTGAGGTGCCATCGCCCTGCTGCGATACCTGCCTCCAAGCCAATCTGTGTCGTCGCGACGGTGTGAAGGCTCGACATCGTGTCCAGCAGACCGTCAGTGCGACGCGCCATGTGCACGGCGAGCCGAGGAGCCACCACAGGGGGATTGCCGTTTGAAGGGGATCCGTCGATGAACGTCTGGTGCTGGCAAAGGCGGTGGAGGAGCAGGGTGCCCGGCTCAAGGGGGAGTGAACCGGATGTGCGTGACCGTCCCGGGAAGCATGCCTTTGCATAAGGGATGATGGACCAGACAAGGAAGGACAATGACGAGGAGATGCAGGGGAGATGCCTCATGGCCCTGGGCATTCCAAAAGCGAAAAGGCCGCTCGATGAGCGGCCTTTTCCAATGTGGTCGGTGTGAGAGGATTCGAACCTCCGACCCCTTCGTCCCGAACGAAGTGCGCTACCAAGCTGCGCTACACACCGATGTCTGCGGGGCGAGAATTTACCGAAAGCCCCGACATGACACAAGCCTTTTTTTGCATCTGCCGTAAAAAAAAGGCTTTACGCTCAATAATCCAGCGTTTCATGGCGATCAGGGGCACCGGGCTCATCCCGGTACTCGGTTACGCCTTTAGCGGCAGCTGAAACTCGGCTGGTCCCAGCAGACGCCGACTCCAATCGGCAACGACCCCGTGCTCCAGCCAGTGGGCCGCATGCTGCCGCCAATTGGGAGAGAGCGCCGGGTTCTCCAGCAGCAGTTGCAGGTCTCCTTCGTGGCGGGCCTGATTGAACAGGATGTCGGCGGTGCGCTTCACCGTCAGCTCGGGATAGGGCCTGTCCATCAGCAGCAGCGCATCCACCGGATCCACTCGCCCTTCCTCCAGCACCCGCAGCAACCAGCCGCAGCGACCGGTGAGTTGCATCACCTGAGAGAGGTGCGAGTAGCCAAAACGTTGATTGAGCTTGAAGCAGGGGGATCTCGGCTGGCTGATCTGGACCAGGGCTGCGCCGAGGCGATAGACATCACCGATACAGGCCTGCGCCTCGGTCAATCCGAGGCCGGAGAGGTTTTCGCCAAAGGCCGCCGGCTGCCAGGAGGCTCGGGGGGCAGGCAGGCCCAGCGCGGTTTGCCAAGTCTTCCACCAGGGGTAGTGATCCGCGGGATAGTAGTGCAGGGCGCGGTCCGGACCGCCGTGATGGCGTTTGTCGCTCTGCTCATCGCCTTCCAGGCCCGAGAAGCTGCACCACAGGGGATGGCCTGCCTCATGCTTGTCGATGGCACTGACGAGTCCGGGGGCGAGTTCGGCATTCATCTCGGCGCTCTGGCCGATAAAGAGGGAGATCCGCATTCCATGCTCCTGACGGATGAGAGAATGCGGATCTTAGGGGCTGTTGAGCCGTCAGCGCAAGCCGCGTGACCGCCTCAACAGCCCCGGGGTCAGGCGACGGCCTGCATCTGGGTGGTCATGGCAATCTCGGCACGGCGGCGTTTCTCCGCCCTCGCCATCAGGTACCAACTGCCGAAGGTGAACAGCGACACCGACAGCAGGATCAGGCTCGCCACCGCGTTGATCTCGGGTTTCACCCCGAGGCGCACCGCCGAGAACACCTCCATCGGCAGGGTAGTAGAACCTGGGCCGGAGACGAAGCTCGCCAACACCAGATCATCCAGCGACAGGGCGAACGACATCATGCCCCCCGCCGCCAGTGACGGGGCTATCATCGGGATGGTGATGAGGAAGAACACCTTCCAGGGCTTGGCCCCCAGATCCATGGCCGCCTCTTCGATGGAGAGATCCAGTTCCCGCAGCCTGGCCGACACCACGATCGCCACATAGGCGGTACAGAAGGTGGTGTGGGCAATCCAGATGGTCAGCATGCCCCGCTCGGCGGGCCAGCCCACCAGCTGGGCCATGGCCACGAACAGCAGCAGCAGCGACAGACCCGTGATCACCTCTGGCATCACCAGGGGTGCCGTCACCATGCCGCCAAACAGGGTACGGCCACGGAAGTGGGGGATCCGGGTCAGCACGAAGGCGGCCACAGTCCCCAGCGCCACCGCGGCGATGGCGGTGTAGAAGGCGATCTCCAGAGAGCGGAACACGGAGCCAATCAACTGTTTGTTGTCGAGCAGACCGAAATACCACTTCAGGGACCAGCCCCCCCACACCGTCACCAGCTTGGAGGCGTTGAAGGAGTAGATGACCATGATGATCATGGGCAGGTAGATGAACAGCAGCCCCAGCCAGAGCATCAGCTTGGCAAAACCAAAGCGCCTCATACTTTCCCCTCCAGCTCTTTGGCTTGGTTGCGGTTGAACAGGATGATCGGAATGATCAGCACCGCCAGCATCACCACCGCCAGGGCGGACGCCACCGGCCAGTCGCGGTTGTTGAAGAACTCCTGCCACAGCACCTTGCCGATCATCAGGGTCTCAGGGCCGCCCAGCATCTCGGGGATGACGAACTCGCCCACCACGGGAATGAAGACCAGCATGCAACCGGCGATGATGCCGTTCTTGGAGAGCGGCACCGTGATCTGCCAGAACCGGGTCAGGTTGCGAGCGCCGAGATCGGAGGCCGCCTCCAGCAGGCTCTGGTCATGTTTGACCAGATTGGCATAGAGCGGCAGCACCATGAACGGCAGGTAGGAGTAAACGATGCCGATGTAGACCGCCAGGTTGGTGTTGAGGATCTGCAAGGGCTCGTCTATTACCCCAATCCCCAGCAAGAAGCTGTTGAGCAGGCCGTTGTTGCTGAGGATGCCCATCCAGGCGTAGACCCGGATCAGAATGGCGGTCCAGGTCGGCATCATGATGAGCAACAGCAGAACGGTCTGGGTCTCCTTGTTGGCCCGTGCGATGGAGTAGGCCATGGGATAACCGATCAGCAGGCACAGAAGCGTGCTGATGAAGGCCATCTTGAGGGAACCCAGATAGGCCGCGATATAGAGCTCATCCTCCTGCAGCAGCAGGTAGTTGCCCATGTGGAGCAAGATGGTGAGCTGACTGTCTGCCCAGGTCACCACGTCGGTGTAGGGCGGGATCGCCACATCCGCTTCGGCGAAGCTGATCTTCACCACGATGACGAAGGGCAGCAGGAAGAACAGGAATAGCCAGAAGAAGGGGATGCCGATCACCAGCTGGCGTCCCCCCATCTGCTTGAGTCGTCTCAATGCCTTCATGATTGCAGCACCACGCCGCTGTCATCTTCCCAATACAGGAACACCTGGTCATCCCAGGTTGGCCGCTTGCCGTGGCGTTCGGCATTGGCGATGAAAGCCTGAACGATTTTGCCCGAGGGCAGCTGGATGTGATAAACCGAGTGGCCGCCCAGATAGGCAATGTCATAGACCTCACCCTTGGTCCAGTTGAAGTCCGGATGTTCGATCTCCTCCGGCTTGTGCAGGCTCATCAGCAATTTTTCCGGCCGCAGGGCGTAGGTCACCTTCTTGTTCTCGGCACGGGAGCTGATGCCATGGCCCACGTAGATGGGCTGCTCCAGATCCGCGCAGGCGATGGTGGCGTGGTCCTGCTCATCTTCCACCAGCAGGCCGTCAAACAGGTTGACGTTGCCGATGAACTCGCACACCAGCCGGCTGGCCGGGGTTTCGTAGATGTCCATCGGGCTGCCGATCTGCTCGATGCAGCCGAGGTGCATGATGGCGATCCGTTCCGCCATGGTCATGGCCTCTTCCTGATCGTGGGTCACCATGACGCAGGTTACGCCGACTCGTTCGATGATCTCCACCAGCTCCAGTTGCATCTTGGAGCGCAGCTTCTTGTCCAGCGCCCCCATGGGCTCATCCAGCAACAGCAGCTTGGGGCGCTTGGCAAGCGACCGGGCCAGGGCGACCCGCTGGCGTTGACCACCGGAGAGCTGGTGGGGTTTGCGGCGGGCATACTGGGTCATCTGCACCAGCTTAAGCATCTCCTCCACCCGGGCGTCGACCTCTGCCTTGGGCAGGCCATCCTGCTTGAGGCCGAAGGCGATGTTCTGCGCCACCGTCATGTGGGGAAACAGGGCGTAGGACTGGAACATCATGTTGATGGGACGTTCATAGGGCGGCATGTCGGTAATGTCGACCCCATCCAGGAACAGCCGCCCCTCGGTGGGGCGCTCGAACCCGGCCAGCATCCGCAGCAAGGTGGACTTGCCGGAACCTGAACCACCCAGCAGGGCGAAGATCTCGCCCTTGTGGATGTTGAGAGACACGTTGTCGACCGCCAGCGTTTCGTCGAACTGCTTGCTTACCCTGTCTATTTTGACCAGCACTTCTTTACGCTGCTGGCTGCCCTCGAGGGCTTTCTTGTAGGCACTGGAGGCTATCGCCATTACCAAACTCCCAAAGGTGATACCGGCCGGGGCCGATCCATCAATACAATCTGGCGCCCCGGGATGGGCGCCAAGGTTAGGTTCCGGACTTGATCTTGGTCCAACTCCGGGTGATCAGGCGCTGCACCGAGCGGGGATGTGCTTCCTGCACATACAGACGCTCCAGCACCGCCTGGGGGGGATAGACAGACTCGTCATCGCGCACGGCCTTGTCCATGAACTCTCCCGCCTTGATGTTCGGGTTCGCGTAGCCCACGTAGTCGCTCACCTTGGCGATGACCTGCGGCTCGAGAATATAGTTGATCAGGGCGTGCGCCTCTTTGACGTTGGTGGCATCGGAGGGGATCGCCATCATGTCGAACCACAGATTGCCCCCCTCCTTGGGGATGCTGTAGGCAATCTTGATCCCCTTGCCCGCCTCGTCGGCCCGGGCCGCCGCCTGTAGTATGTCGCCGGAGAAGCCCGCCGCCACACAGATGTCGCCGTTGGCGAGATCGCCAATGTACTTGGAGGAGTGGAAGTAGGTCACGTAGGGGCGCACCTTGAGCAGTTGCTCCTCGGCACGCTTGAGCTCCGCCGGATCATGGCTGTTGGGGTTGAGGCCGAGGTAGTTCAGGGCCGCCGGGATCATCTCGTCCGCCGAGTCGAGGAAGGCCACCCCGCAATGGGAGAGCTTCTTCATGTTTTCCGGCTCGAAGATGATGGCCCAGGAGTCGATCTTGTCGACCCCGAGCACCGCCTTGATCTTGTCGACGTTGTAACCGATGCCATTGGTGCCCCACAGATAGGGCACGGCGTACTGATGACCCGGATCCACCTTGTCGAGCTGCTTGAGCAGCAGGGGATCCAGGTTGCTCAGGTTGGGCAGCAGGGCGGGATCCAGCTTCTGGAAGGCCCCCGCCTTGATCTGCTTGGCCAGGAAATTGTTGGAAGGCACGACCAGATCGTAACCGGTGCGGCCGGTCAGCAGCTTGCCCTCCAGCGTCTCGTTGGAGTCAAAGACGTCGTAGACGGTCTTGATCCCGGTCTTCTGCTGAAAGTCACTGAGGGTGGTCTCGCCGATATAATCGGACCAGTTGTAAAAATGAACCACAGGGGCTGCCTGGGTCAGATTTGCAAACCCCAGAGTCAGGGCCAGCGTTGCCATCTTGGTCATGTGCACTTATCAGTCCTCATTTGTGTGATTTTGCCAGTCGCGCATCCATTCGCGCCGTCCATCCTGTCGGGTGGTCACCACCCTCCCGGCCGAACTGCGGACCGGGAGGGGTACTCGTCACTTACTTACCTGATTTGATCTTGGTCCAGCTGCGGGTCATCAGACGCTGCACCTTGGCCGGCAGATCCGGGAAGGTGTAGATCTTCTTGAGGGTGTCCGCCGTCGGGTAGATGCCCGGATCGTTGCGGATCGCCTCGTCCACCAGCGGGGTAGCTGCCTTGTTGCCGTTCGGGAACTGCACCACGTTGGTGATGTTCGCGATCACCTCCGGCTTCATCAGATAGTTGATGAAGGTGTGGGCGGCCTCGACGTTCTTGGCATCCGCCGGGATGGCGATCATGTCGAAGAAGCTGCCTGCCCCCTCTTTCGGAATGGTGTAAGTCAGGCTGACACCGTTCTTGGCCTCGGCGGCCCGTGCCTTGGACTGCTGCAGGTCACCGGAGTAACCGACCGCCACGCACAGGTTGCCGTTGGCCAGATCCGAAATGTACTTGGAGGAGTGGAAGTAGGCGGTATAGGGGCGGATGGAGAGGAACAGCTCCTCTGCCTTCTTCAACTCGTCCGGCTTCTGGCTATCCGGCTTGAAGCCCAGGTATTGCAGGGCGGCCGGCAGCATTTCGGTCGGCGAGTCGAGGAAGGAGACACCGCACTCCTTCAACTTGGCCATGTTCTCCGGCTTGAACACCAGATCCCAGGAGTTGACCGGCGCATCGGCACCCAGCACGGCCTTCACCTTCTCGGCGTTGTAGGCGTAGCCAATGGTGCCCCACAGGTAAGGGATGGAGTACTGGTTGCCCGGATCGCTCGGTTCGAGCGCCTTGAGCAGATCGACATCCATATTCTGCCAGTTGGAGAGTTTGGACTTGTCCAGCTTCTGGAAGACGCCTGCCTTGATCTGCTTGGCCAGGAAGGGGTTGGACGGGACGACAATGTCATAACCCGAACTGCCCGCCAGCAACTTGGCTTCCAGCACCTCGTTGCTGTCGAACACGTCGTACACCACCTTGATGCCCGTCTCCTTCTGGAAGTTTTCCAGCGTGTCCGGCGCGATGTAGTCGCTCCAGTTGTAGACGTGCAGCACCTTCTCGTCGGCCATCGCCCCGGTACTCATCATGACCAGCGCCACGGAAGCAGCCATCATTCCCTTTTTAAAAGACATAGTCCTTGTCTCCTAAGCAAATTGTATGCGTAAGCCAATCTGCCCGGTTGCAGCCTATTCCCGCAGCTTTGCAGCCGTCAGATCCAGACTGAGCCTGGCCAGTTTGACCAATTCATCCACCTGTTCCTCGGTGATCACCAAGGGGGGCGATATGATCATGGTATCGCCGACAGCCCTCATCACCAAGCCATTGTTAAAACAGAACTCCCGACAGGTCATCCCGGCGTGCAGTTCGGCCGGGAAACGACGTTTCGTCTGTTTGTCCTGGACTATTTCCAACGCGGCGACCAGGCCTTTCCCCCGGGTTTCCCCCACCAGCGGGTGATCGGCAAGCTCGCTCCAGCGGCGCTGCAAATAGGGGCCGATACTATCATGAACTCGCTTAACTATGCTCTCGCTTTGCATAAGCTGGATGTTGGCGATGGCCACGGCGCAAGCCACCGGATGACCGGAGTAGGTGAAGCCGTGGTTGAACTCGCCCCCCTCTTCCACCAGCACCTTGGCGACCCTGTCCCCCACCATCACGGCCCCCATCGGCAGGTAACCCGAGGTGATGCCCTTGGCCAGACACATGAGGTCAGGCTTGATGCCGAATCCTTCGCTGGCGAACCAGTGGCCGGTGCGACCGAAACCGCAGATCACCTCGTCGGCGATGAGCAGGATGCCGTACTTGTCACAGATGCGCTGGATCTCGGGCCAGTAGCTGTCGGGCGGAATGATGACGCCGCCGGCCCCCTGGATAGGCTCGCCGATGAAGGCCGCCACCTTGTCCACCCCCAGTTCCAGAATCTTCTCTTCCAGCTGGCGGGCACGGGCCAGGCCGAACTCGTGGGCGCTCATGCCCTCCCCCTCGCCGAAGTGATAGGGCTGATCGATGTGGACTATGCCGGGAATGGGCAGGCCACCCTGGGCGTGCATGCCCTTCATGCCCCCCAGACTGGCCCCCGCCACCGTGGAGCCGTGGTAGGCATTGTGGCGGCTGATGATCACCTGCTTGTCAGGCTGCCCCTTGCTGGCCCAGTAGTGACGCACCATGCGCAGCACAGTGTCGTTGCACTCGGAGCCCGAGCCGGTGAAGAAGACGTGGTTGAGATGGGGCGGCGTGATCTCGGCCAGCAGGGTCGCCAGTTCGGCGGCGGGGGGATGGCTGGTCTGGAAGAAGAGGTTGTAATAGGGCAGTTGCTGCATCTGTCTGGTGGCGGCATCCACCAGCTCCTGGCGGCCATAGCCCAGGTTGACGCACCACAGGCCCGCCATCCCGTCCAGGATGCGGCGCCCGTCGGAGTCTTCCAGATAGACCCCCTCGGCCTTGGTGATGATGCGACTGCCCTTCTTGTTCAGGGCCTGAAAGTCGGTAAAGGGATGCAGGTGGTGGCTGGCATCCAGCTGTTGCCACTCGCGGGTGGTCTGCTTCATTGCTTGCTCCTCGGTTCCTTCGATGTAAGCGATTTAAGCGATCGTCGTGCAGGCATCCATGGGCTGACCCACGGGCACGGTGCGGCAGCGAGCGGGCGCCATCGGCGGCCCCTCACGAGCCAGTGCCATCTTGCTTTGAGAGTGACGGGAGGGATCTGCGCCCCTCCCGAGACGGGTCAGACGTTCAGCAGCAGGAATTCCCGTTCCCAGCGGCTGATCACCCCGAAGTAGGTCTCGTACTCCTTGCGCTTGACCGCGACGAAGGCGCGGATGAAACGCTCCCCCAGCATGTCCTTGATGGGCTCGCACTGCTCCAGATGGCTGAGCGACTCCTCCAAGGAGCGGGGCAGGCTGTAGGGCAGGTCATAGGCACTCGCCTTCATCTCCTGCATCGGCTCCAGCTTCTCCAGCATGCCGAGGTAGCCACAGGCCAGGGTGGCGGCCAGCGCCAGATAGGGGTTGGCGTCGGCACCGGCGAAGCGGTTCTCGACCCGGCGCGCGCTCGGCTCGGAGAAGGGTACCCGCAGGCCGCAGGTGCGGTTTTCCACGCCCCACTGCACGTTGCGCGGCGCGCTCTCGCCGAAGGTGAGGCGGCGGTAGGAGTTGACGTTCGGCGCCAGCAGGGCGGTCACTGCCGGGGTGTACTTCTGCAGGCCGGCGATGAAGTGCATGAACAGGGCGGAGTTGCCCCCTTCGCTGGTGCCAAACAGGTTCCGCCCCTCGGCGTCTTCCAGGCTCTGGTGGATGTGCATGGCGGAGCCAGGCTCATCGCTCATGGGCTTGGCCATGAAGGTGGCATAGATGCCGTGACGGTGGGCAGCCTCCCGCATGGTGCGCTTGAACAGGAACACCTGGTCGGCGAGATCGATGGCGTCACCGTGCAGGAAGTTGATCTCCATCTGGGCAGCGCCGGACTCGTGGATCAGGGTGTCCACCTCCAGCTCCTGGGCCTCGCAGTAGTCGTACATGTCCTCGAAGATGGGATCGAATTCGTTGACCGCATCGATGCTGAACGACTGGCGAGCCGTCTCGGGGCGGCCGTTGCGGCCCACCGGCGGCACCAGCGGATAGTCGGGGTCTTCGTTGCGCTTGACCAGATAGAATTCGAGCTCGGGGGCCACCACCGGCTTCCAGCCCTGCTTCTCGTAAAATGACAGGACCCGGCGCAGCACGGAGCGCGGCGCTATGTCGATCAGCTTGCCATTGATGTCGAAACAGTCGTGGATCACCTGAGCCGTGGGCTCCAGTGCCCAGGGCACGAAACGAATGGTGTTGGGATCGGGATAGAGCTGCATGTCCCGCTCCAGCGGGTCGATCATGCTGTCGTCATCCGGGTACTCGCCGGTCACCGTCTGGGTGAAGATGACCTCGGGCAGCCGCATGCCCCCTTCGCGCAGAAACTTGTTGGCTGGAATGATCTTGCCTCGGGCATTGCCGGTGAAATCCGGGAACAGGCACTCCACTTCCGTGATGCGATTGCTCTCCATCCAGCCCTTGATACTGTCCATGTTAAACCCCGACTCTACGGTTGTCATTGGCAAGGGTGTCTAATATAAGGAACACCCTTGTTAAGAAAATGTAATCGACCTCACCATAAAAGCCCGCGATAAAGGCCTTTGTCAAGCAGTGGTGTTTAAAAAACTATAAACAACGGCTGATATAATGACCAGCGCGGCACCAAATACTAAACACCCTGTGCCATGATCAGCCCACTGCAAGCCCGATGCCAAGGATGGACAGATCCTGCTCGATACTCAGTCAGCCCCTGTCGGAGCGGGCCCATTTCTTTGCAAGGGCGCACAATCCTTATCCGATTCGCTTTGCATACCTGCATTTTTTTGGTACAAGGCCCGCCCTGATTTGCACTCTCCTGCATGGATTTGGTGCAAATCGGACTACAGGGGCTTGGTCTGCGGGCCGACAGCCCCCATAAATGGGAAAAATTGGGAAACTGACTGGTAGCAAACCCTATGTGTGATTTCATGACTGAAGACCAACTGGCCTTTTACAAGGGTCAGATCGAGCGACAAATCCTCGAGCTCGAAGAGCGTCTCAACTCCCAAGCCAGCCAGGCCATCGCCACCGATACCAACGAGATGGCCGATGAAATTGATCGTGCCAGCATCGAGGAGGCCCGCCGTCTGGAGCTGAACCGCATCGAGCACGACAAGCTGCATCTGCGCAAGCTGAAAGGGGCGTTGAAACGCATCAATGAAGGAGACTTTGGCTACTGCGAATCCTGCGGTGACGAGATCTCCCTCAAGCGGCTGCAGGCTCGTCCTGAGTCCCGCTTCTGCGTCGAGTGCCAGAGCACCAAGGAATTCAACGATACCCACGTGTTCCGCCGCGTCGCCTGATACGCCAGTGAACCGTCACCACCTTGTCGCACCGGGCTGCAGGCAAGGCCGTGCACAGGCAGCGGCGTCCGTCTAGACAGACGAGCATGCCGGGCCGCACATGAGCCTTGTTCGCGGCTTCACAGCAAGAGCGTGACAACTTCTGTTAGACTCCGGGCAAGTCCCGGACTCTACAGGAGATCAGAGCGTGAAATGGCTCATCAAGCTGTGTTTGTGCCTGCCGCTGCTGGCACAGGCGCAGACGCTCACCGTCAAGGTTCCCAGCCGACCGATCAATGACCTCGACAGCGAATACCAGCTCAAGCTGCTGGAGCTGGCACTCGACCGTGCCGGACAGCCCTACAAGCTGAAGCGGGTCGACCTCAATCTCAATCAGTTCACCCTGCAGCAGGAGCTGCGCAAGGGCAAAACCATCAACGTGTTCTGGATGGGTACCTCCAGCACCCTCGAATCCGCCCTGATCCCCGTCCCCATTCCGCTGTTCCGTGGTCTGGAAGGACTGCGGCTGTCGTTCATCCACGGCGATGCCCAGGAGAAGTTCAACCAGGTCAACACCCTGGCGGATCTCCGGCAGCTGAAGGCGGCCCAGGGGGTCGGCTGGGCCGACAACAAGATCCTGGAGCAGGCGGGCATAGCAACCTATGCGGGACGCTACAGCAACCTGTTCCGTCTCATCAACGACGGCGACAAGCTCGACTTCTTTCCCCGCGGTCTGGTGGAGATCTTCGCGGAACGCCGTGAGCTGGCGGCCCAGTACCCCAATCTCGCCATAGAGCAGCACCTGCTGATCCGCTACCCCTTCGCCGAGTTCTTCTTCGTCAGCCCAGAGTCTCCCAAGCTGGCCAAGGCGATCCAGACAGGGCTGGAGCGGGCCTATGCCGACGGCAGCTTCATGAAGTTCTTCCACGAGAATCCCAGGATCCGCGAGGCCCTGGCCAGCGCGAATCTGGAGCAGCGGGTCACCATCTCCCTGCCCAACCCGGACATGACCCCCTTGCTCAGGAGCATTCCAGCCCAATATTGGGATTATCCGCCCAGGCAGTAATGCCGGGATTGGGACTGTCCCCCTAGGCAAGGGCAGTAACGCCGGGATTCCGGCGCACTGGCGCTGGGACTTTCCACCGCGACAAAGGGCGTGAGTCCCAGACCACAGGCTCGCAGGGAATGAGCGGGCCGGTTTCAACCGCCGCACCAGGGAGGTGCCATGAAGCGACTCGACGACTGGTTCAGCGACTACGGCCAGAGCCACCAGCACCCGGTCAATGTGGCCATCCACAAGGTGGCCGTGCCTGGTATCTACCTCTGCACCCTGGCCCTGCTCTGGTGTCTGCCGGCAGGCCCGTTGCCGCCGTACCTCAACTGCGCGGTGCTGACGGCCATTCCGGTGCTGGCCTTCTACCTGCAGCTGTCGTTTGCCCTGTTCGTGGGAATGACGGCGTTGACCGCGCTGGGGCTGGTCCTCTGCCACAGCTGGCAAGGCCCCTTGCTGTGGCCCGCCCTGTGCGGCTTCGCGCTGCTCTGGGTAGCCCAGTTCGTCGGCCACCGGATAGAGGGGAAGCGCCCCTCCTTCCTCGCCGACCTGCAATTTCTGCTGGTAGGCCCCGCCTGGGTGCTGGCCAGCCTCTATCGTCGCTTGGGCATCCCCTACTGAGGGAAGCCAAAGGAGAAATCATGACACACAACTCCCCCCTTACCCGCGCCCTGCCTCTGCTGCTGGGCGCGCTGTTTGCCGGTCCGGCGCTGGCCGACAAGGCCGATCCCGTCGGCGAGGTGAGCACCGCCTTCAAGCTGGTTGGCCCGAACCACAAGATCCTGGTGGAAGCGTTCGACGACCCGAAAATCGCCGGTGTCGCCTGCTATCTGGCGCGCCCCAAGACCGGGGGCGTCAAAGGCGGTCTCGGGCTGGCGGAAGATCCCTCCCACGCCTCACTGTCGTGCCACCAGACAGGCCCCATCACCCTGCCCGCCAAACTCAAAGCCGGGGAAGAGGTGTTCGACGTCAGCACCTCCCTGGTGTTCAAGGAGCAGAAGGTGGTGCGTTTTTACGACGAGAAGCGCAATGCCCTTGTCTATCTGACGTACAGCACCAAGTTGGTGGATGGTTCGTACAAGAGTGCTGTGAGCGCCGTTCCCATCATGCCGTGGGGCTGAATCCCCACCATTTATCCCGTGATGACAGTCACTATTTGTTGTAATTTAACCACATCATTATCTGCGGAGAGCGCCCCATGAGAGTCGCCGTTTTCAGTACCAAGAGCTACGACAAGGAACACTTCAATCAGGCCAACAGCCAGTACGGCTTCGAGCTGGAGTTCTTCGACGTACGGCTGGAGGCCAAGACAGCCCGCCTCGCCCATCACTTCCCCGTGATCTGCCTGTTCGTCAACGATGACGCCGACCGGGAGGTGCTGACCGAGCTGGCCGCCAACGGCACCAAGGTCATCGCCCTGCGCTGCGCCGGTTACAACAACGTGGATCTGGTGGCCGCCAAGGAGCTGGGTCTGAAAGTGGTGCGGGTGCCCGCCTACTCCCCCGAGGCCGTCGCCGAGCACGCGGTGGGCCTGATGATGACCCTCAACCGCCGCATCCATAAGGCCTACCAGCGCACCCGCGATGCCAACTTCTCCCTGGAGGGGCTGGTCGGCTTCAACATGCACGGCCGCACCGCCGGCATCATAGGCACCGGCAAGATCGGCATCGCCACCCTGCGCATCCTCAAGGGCTTTGGCATGCGCCTGCTGGTGAGCGATCCCTACCCGAACCAGGCTGCCATCGATCTGGGGGCCGAATACGTGGACATCGACACCCTGCTGCGTCAGTCCGACGTCATCAGCCTGCACTGCCCCCTGTTCAAGGAGAATTACCACCTGCTGAACAAGGAGGCCTTCGCCAAGATGAAGGACGGGGTGATGATCATCAACACCAGCCGGGGCGGCCTGCTCGACTCTAACGCCGCCATCGAAGCCCTCAAGACCTCCCGCATCGGCGCCCTGGGGCTAGACGTCTACGAGGAGGAGGAAGATCTCTTCTTCGAGGACAAGTCCAACGAGGTGATCACCGATGACATCTTCCGCCGCCTCTCCGCCTGCCACAACGTGCTGTTCACCGGTCACCAGGCCTTCCTGACCCGGGAGGCGCTGCACGCCATCGCCGACACCACCCTCGGCAACCTCCAGGCCATAGAGAGCCAGGGCCGCAGCGACAACGAGGTGGAGTGACACCTCCCCGCAGCGATGAAAACAGAGGGAGCCACTCCCTCTGTCTCCTGCGCAGACAGACACCCCGCTCGCCCTGTTGCCCCCTTCGACCGCAATAACCATGGCGCCGGGTTGTGAGACTCGGCGCCTTCGGGTAGGCTACCAGCCCTTTTTTGTACAGGAGTCTGGCAAGCATGTTCATCGGATTTGCTCACTGTACCTCCGACTGTGCGCCGGGTTGTAAGACCCGGCACCTTCGGGTAGGCCAGTCCTCCTTTTTTACTCTGGAGTCTGGCACCCATGTTTATCGGATTTGATTACGGTACCTCCAACTGTGCCGTCGCCGTGATGGAACAGGGCAGCCCCAGGCTGCTGACCCTCTCCGGTTCCCACTACCTCCCCTCCACCCTGCACGCCCCACACCGGGACGCCATCGCCGGCCTGCTGGCCGAACGGCTGGCAAGTACGCAGCAGGCGGAGTACCTCAAGCTGCGTGGCCCCGTGGTGACCCGGGCCCAGGCGGTGCGCCGCCAGATGCGCGAAGAGGGACTCATCGACGAGCTCAGCTTCGGCGGTGCGGCGCTGGAGCGCTACCTGGAGGAGCCGGATGACGGTTACTACATCAAGTCGCCGAAATCCTTCCTCGGGGCCTACGGCCTCAAGGCGCCCCAGATAGCCCTGTTCGAGGACATCGTCTGCGCCATGATGCTGCACGTCCGCCACGAGGCGGAGCAGCAGACCGGAGCCCCGGTGCGCCAGGCGGTGATCGGTCGCCCGGTCAACTTCCAGGGGCTGGCCGGGGAGGAGAGCAACCGCCAGGCCATCGCTATCCTGGGTGAGGCGGCCCGCCTCGCCGGCTTCGAGCGGGTGGAGTTTCTCTACGAGCCGGTGGCCGCCGGCTTCGAGTTCGAGGCGCGCCTCAGCGAGGATGCCGTGGTGCTGGTGGTGGACATAGGCGGCGGCACCACGGACTGCTCCATGCTGCGCATGGGCCCGAGCCACCGCGACCGGCTGGATCGCAGCGGCGATCTGCTCGGCCACAGCGGCCAGCGCATCGGCGGCAACGACTTCGACATCCGGCTAACGGTGGAGGGCATGATGCCGCTGCTCGGCATGCACGAGACCCTCAAGACCGGCAAGCCACTGCCCCATCCGCTGTTCTGGGACGCGGCCGCCATCAACGACGTCAGCGCCCAGAGTCGCTTCTACAGCCTGGATACCGCCCGCCAGCTGCAGGATCTGCAGCTCGACAGCCAGCCCGGCAGCAAACTCTCACGGCTCGCCAGCCTGCGGGCCCACAAGCTGAGCCACCAGCTGGTGTGGCGCGCCGAGCAGGGCAAGATCGCCCTGTCCGACCATGAGCTCAACAACCAGACCCTGAATGAGCTGGAGAAGGGGCTGGAGGCGGAACTCACCCGCCCTCAACTGGCAAGTGCCTCCGCCCCCCTGCTGGAGAAGATTGGCGAGCTGATGGACGAGGCGATCGCCGCCGCCGGCGTGGCACCGGACCGGATCTTCGTCACCGGCGGTAGCGCCCGCTCCCCTCTCATCAAGGCCTTCATTCGCCAGAAGCTGCCCGCCGTGCCTTTGGAGGGAGGGGATGACTTCGGTTCTGTGGCCTCGGGGCTCGCCCGTTACGCCGAGCGGTTGTTCGCCGGCTGAGACGGTCAGGGGAGCCATGGATAAGCAGGCTCAGCCGGGGCAGGTGTTGCCATTTACCGACACCCCCCTCTCCCTGAGGGCGACAGAAGCGGTCGGGCCGGCCCCCCCGTGCCCTGCCTCCCGAGCCATGGCACGGGTATGCTTGTCACTCCCCCCACCGGAGCCCCTTTCATGCCCAGATTTCTGCTACTGCTGCTCGCCCTGCTCCTGCTCAGCGCCTGCAGCAGTACTCCCCGCTTCGCCTCGCAAGATCTGCAGCACCACCACTGGGTGCTCGACAAGCTGGATGGCCAGGCCATCCCCAGCAGCCGCATCAATCCCCCCGACATAGAGATAGGGGAACACCTCACCGTCAATGGCATCGCCGGCTGCAACCGCTACTTCGGCCAGGGCCACCTCGAGGATGACAGACTCTGGGTCACCAGCCTGGGCAACACCGAGATGGCCTGTCTGGCGCCGCTCGATGCCGTGGAGCAGGCGGTGCTGACCACCCTGACCGAGGGTGCCACCCTGAGCGGCACGCCACAGACCCTGATCCTGACCGGAAAACAGCACCGTTTGGAATACAAACTGCGAGACTGGGTGTACTAGGGCTCACAAAACCACTCACCGACAGGAACAACTGACCCAGCTGTGGCACAATATGAGGCAATGTTCGCAATGGAGGCTGCCTCAGCCATGTCGATGGATCGCCTGTTTGGCAAGATCAAACAACTGCCCACAATCCCGCAACTGCTGCACGAGCTGATGCAGAGTTTCAACGATGAGAATGCCCGCATCGACGAGATCGCGGCCAAGATCGCCATGGACCAGGTGATCAGCGTCAAAGTGCTGCGGATGGCCAACTCCGCCGCCCTGCGCCGGGGCAACGAGGTGACCTCCATCGAGCAGGCGGTGATCCGTCTCGGCTTCAACCGCTTGCGCTCCGTGGTGGTCGCCTCCGGCATCATCAGCAGCTTCAAGGCCCCCCCTGGCTTTGACAAGCACCGCTTCTGGACCCAGACCTTCCAGGTCGCCACCATAGCCCGCACCCTGGCCCAGCAGACCAAGGCGGTGGATCCGGAGAGCGCCTTCACCTGCGCCCTCATTCACAACATCGGCGAGCTGCTGATCCAGAGCACCTTGCCGGAGGAGGCCGGGCTCATCAACCTGGCCATCGAGAAGGGGAGCAGCCGGGTCGAGGCCCAGCGGGAGATGCTGGGGTACGACTATGCCCAGCTCGGCGCCGAGCTGGCGAAACGATGGAACCTGTCGGCCTCCTTCGTCGATGCCATCGCCCAGCAGCTGGATCCCCTCTCTCACGATCCCGTCAGCAAGGAGGCGGTGCTGATCCGGCTCGCCGTCTTCGTCTCCTTCGCCTGGCACGCCGGGGTACCGGCCCAGGCCATCATAGCGCGCTTCCCCAAGCCGCTGGCCGACCAGCTCGGGCTGGATCCCGCCACCCTGGCGGATCAGCTGGAGCAACTTCACGAACAGGGCAATGCCCTCGCCGACCTCCTGACCCAGTAGCCTCTGGCCACCCTCTGATGCAGTAGATACCATGACCCATCCCTTCCTGTTTCATCCCCAGGTGGCACCCTGGTTCAAAGAGAGTGCCGATACCCTGTTGCTCACCCTGTTCAGCGAGCTGGACGCCCCCATCCGCGAGGTGTGGCTGCGTCACGAGCCGGACAACGAGGAGTACCTGGTGGCCATGCGCCCGGTCTCGACCCGGGACAGGCTGCAGGTCTGGCAGGTCGAGCTGCCGCTGGCCAGGGGGCAGGAGATCCACCTCTACTGCTTCAAATGTCTTACAGACGAGGAGCAGTGGTGGCTGCACGGGGCGGGCGTCAGCGCCGCCATGCCGCCGCGGGAGCAGCATTTCCGCTTCAACAGCCATCACCAGCCGCCGACCTGGGTACAGGATCAGGTCTTCTACCAGATCTTCCCCGACCGCTTCTGCAACGGCGATCCCTCGCTGAGCGTCAAGCATCACGAGTATGAGTACCGCGGCAAGGCGGTCATCAGCAAGGCCTGGGGAGAACCGGTCAGTCGCCACGAGGAGGGCCACGGCGCCTGCGAGTTCTACGGCGGGGATCTGGCGGGGATAGACGCCAAGCTGCACTACCTGCAATCCCTCGGCGTAACGGCGCTCTACCTCAACCCCATCTTCGATTCGCCGAGCAACCACAAGTACGACACCCAGGACTACTACAGTGTCGACCCGCACCTCGGCACCAATGCCCAGTTTGCCGAGCTGACCCGCAACCTGCACCAGCGCGGCATGAAGATCATCCTGGACGCCGTGGTCAACCACACCTCCACCGATCACCCCTGGTTCTGCCCGCCGCTGGGGGCCCAGAGCAACCCTGACTCCCCCTGGCGCAGCTTCTACACCTTCGACACCGAGGGGGACTACGTCAGCTGGAAGGGCATTCGCAGCCTGCCCAAGCTGGACTTCTCCAGTGAGCAGGTGCAAGACGCCGTGTATCGGGCAGACAACGCCATTCTGCGCTATTGGATGCGTGCCCCCTACCAGATCGATGGCTGGCGCTTCGACGTCATCCACATGCTGGGGGAACGGGGCTCGGCCATGGGCAACAGCGGCCATGTGCGCGCCATTCGCGGCGCGGTGAAGCAGGAGAACCCTGACGCCTACGTGCTCGGCGAACACTTCTTCGAGGCAAGCCAGTGGCTGCAGGGGGATCAGGAGGACGGCGCCATGAACTACTACGGCTTCGCCCACCCCATCCGCGCCTTCCTGGCGGGGCAGGACATCGCCTATCACCCCATCCGGATCAGCGCCGAGGAGCTGGACCGCTGGCTCAAGCTGGCCCGGGCTCATATCCCTTTCAAGAACCAGCTGGCCCAGTTCAACCTGCTGGACAGCCACGACACCGCCCGCTTCCTGCGCCTGCTGGGGGAGGACAAGCAGCGGATGCGGCTCGCCGCCACCCTGCTCATCACCTATATCGGTGTGCCCTCCATCTACTACGGCGACGAGGTGGGGCTCTCCGGCGGCAACGATCCGGACTGCCGTCGCTGCTTCCCCTGGGACACCACAGACTGGGATCACGTGCTGCACGATCACTACCGCCGCCTGATCCAGATCCGCAAGCAGCGCCCGGCCCTGCGCCGGGGGGACATCCAGACCCTCTACGCCGGCCCTCACAGCTATGTGTTTGCCCGCACCCTGCAAAGCGATCAGGTGGTGGTGGCCTGCAACCGCCACCCCACGGAGCCGCGCACCATCAGCCTGCCCCTGTGGCAGACCGCCAGCCCCGCCAGCCGCTTCACCGACGCCTTCAACGGCGACAAGTTCGAGGTGGTGCAAGGGGAGGTGCAGCTCACCATACCGGCCAACTCGGCCAGGGTGCTGCTGTCGAGCTGACAACAAAAACCGGAGCCCAAGGCTCCGGTTTTTCTTCATGTTGCTTCGGCAAACCCCGGCAACCTCAGTAGTTGATGCTGACGTAGGGGACTTCCGGCACATTCCACGCCTGCTTGAGGTAGACGGTCAGCACGAAGAAGAAGTTGGCCAGCAGGTTGGCGAAACGATAGAGAATGGAGTCGAAGCGCACGCCGCTCTCTTCGAGGCGCACCAGCAGGCGCACCACCTTCTTGCTGCCGCAGCGGCACAGGTGCAGGGTGGGGATTGGCTGCGGCCCCTGGGGCAGCACGAAGCCGGTCACCCGGCCGCGGCTCGCCTCGTTGTAGTGATCGTAACGCCCCTTCAGCCAGTCCAGATCTTCCTCGAAGATCCCGAGCCTGCCACGCACCGAGCCGTTGAGGTTGTAGATGAGTCGTTGCAGGGTCGCCAGATCCGCCAGCACGGGCCGGGTATCCTCATCCGGCACCAGATGGGGGAGCACGGCCCCCACCTGACAGCAGAGCTCGTCGGTGGCGATCTCGTAGTCACACTGGAACTGGGTCTCGAAGATGAAGGGGTAGCAGAGCTCGCGCTTGTCTCTTGGCTTCTTGGGGTTCATGGCATCGTCTGGCTGGAGAAAAGGGCAGTTTGCCAGCCCGGGCCCGGGCTGGCAAACGCCACATCAGAGAGGTGACGAACCGGGATCAGGTGGTCGCCATCTGCTGGCCGAGCAGCCTCATGGCCTCCAGCATCCGCTGGTTGAAGCCCATGAAACCGGCGCCCTCTGCCCCCTCACTCTGGCCTCGCGCCGCCAGTACTGCAGGGGTCAACGCCTGCTGCTGGGCAGGCGGCAACAGGGCATCGGCCTGCTGCTGCAACTGGCTCAGCTTCGGCAGATAGTCCGCCAGCGGCTTGAGGCCCTCCTGCAGCGAATGGGCCCCCTGATAGGTCTGGCTCAAGCGGGCCGACTGCTTGAGCTTGAGGGAGTATGAGGCCAGCTGACTGTCGTCCAGTTGCAACCCGTCCAGCCTGTCGGCCAGGGTCTTACCCTCCCCGCCTCCGAAGAACTGGCCAGCCAGCTCGTCCAGCCCCTTGACCAGTTTGCCGATGGCCTCCATCTCGCCACTGTCGAGATCCCCTTCCAGGGAGAAGTCGAAGCTCTGGCTCGACTTGAGGCTGAACTGGCTGCCGCTCCCGTCGTTACGGGACTTGAACTGCCAGCTGTCGCTGAACCTCAGCATCACCTTGTCCCCGTCCCGGGTCTCGATCTCGAGGAAGGCCTGCTGCCGACTGGCCATCTTGGCCGCCCCGAGATCCGTGGTCGAGACCTCGCCGAAGAACTCTTGCTCGAAGGACTCCAGCCCCTCCTGGATCAGCTTGTAGCTCTGATCCATGCCGGTCTTGATGTCCTCGTTGTCCGCCCAGTCCCCGAGCTGCTTTCTGGCGTCGCCGAAGCCCATGTCCACGCCTTTGCGGGCCTGCTCCATCATCTTGGCCAGCTCCTCATCCGACTTGCCGTCGGCACGGGCCGCGCCCAGCCGTCCGGTGACAAACTGCAGCACGTTGTCCGCCACCGTCTCGTAATCGAACAAGGTCTCCGGGGTGATTGCCTCTGGCGGATCCAGCTTGAACTCCTGACTCTTGGGGGCCTGATAGTGCTGGCCGTTGATCTCCAGCGCGAATTGCAGCGCCTGCTGGATCAGCACCTGGGCCCACTTCGGGGGCTTGTTCAGGGAGACCTCATCCCCCTTGCCCGCCGTTTTCGACTCTGCCTGTTGAGGCGATTTGGGAGCAATGCCCACTCCCTTGGGTTGGGCTGCGCCCATGCCATCGATCTGCATCATCACTCTCCCGCCATACTGGTGGATCGGTTATCGGCCCGACTGGCCACTTCTTGACCACAAAAAACTTGGACAATCCGCGACGGCCTTTTAAAATCCCCACCCTTTGGTTGGCTGCGGCCTTCCCCCGGTTTCTGCCCGGCCCTGCCGGTGTGCATCTGAGGTATCTATGACCCAATCCCAGCGGACCCCCGCCGACTACCAGGCCCAGCTCGACGAAAAGCGCGATCGCCTCACCCAGCTGTTCGCCGACTTCAATCCGCCCGCGCTTGAGGTCCATGCCTCCCCCGCCGAGCACTACCGGATGCGTGCCGAGTTCCGCATCTGGCACGAGGGGGATGACCTCTTCCACTGCATGTATGCCCAGGCCACCAAGGAGATCATCCGGGTCGACAGCTTCCCCACCGCCAGCCTGCTCATCAACCGGCTGATGCCAGTGCTGCTGGCAGGGCTGCGCCCGCACCCCGTACTGCGCCGCAAGCTGTTCCAGATAGACTACCTCTCCACCCAGTCCGGCCAGCTGTGCGTCAGCCTGCTCTACCACCGCAAGCTGGAGGCGGAGTGGCAGCAAGCTGCCGAGGCCCTGCAGGCCGACCTGCGGGCCCAGGGGTTCGATCTGCAACTGATTGGCCGCGCCCACAAGCAGAAGATCTGCCTGGGGGAGGAGTTCGTCATCGAGCGGCTCAACGTGCAGGGGCGCGAGCTGGTCTACAAGCAGGTGGAGAACAGCTTCACCCAGCCCAATGCCGCCATCAACGAGCAGATGCTGGGCTGGGCGCTGGACGTGACCCACGACAGCGAGGGTGACCTGCTGGAGCTCTACTGCGGCAACGGCAACTTCTCCATCGCCCTGGCCCAGAACTTCCGCAAGGTGCTGGCCACCGAGATCGCCAAGCCGAGCGTGGATTCAGCCCAGTACAACATCGCCGCCAACGGGGTCGACAACCTGATCATCCTGCGCATGTCGGCGGAGGAGTTCACCATGGCGATGCGCGGCGAGCGGGAGTTCAACCGCCTCAAGGGGGTCGATCTCGGCGCTTACCAGTGCAACACCATCTTCGTCGACCCGCCCCGTGCCGGCCTTGACGACGCCACGGTCAAGCTGGTGCAGGAGTACGACAACATTCTCTACATCTCCTGCAACCCGGAGACCCTGCAGGCCAACATGGCGGTCCTCGGCGAGACCCACAAGATCGCCCGCTTCGCCCTGTTCGACCAGTTCCCCTGGACCCACCATATGGAGGCCGGGGTCTATCTGCGCCGCAAGGCAGGCTGATACCGCAGGGACGCCAATCCCCTTCGACAGGCAGAATGAGAACAGGGCCTCGGGCCCTGTTTGATTAGTTATCCCGGTGCAGAGCGCTGGCGCAGCCGTTATGCTGGCGACACGCGCATTCGCGCCATAGCCGGGGCCACGCCACCATGCCACGCGTTCTGTTTGTTGAAGATGATCCCGACATAGGCCAGCTCATCAGCAGCTGGCTCGGTCGCCACGACATAGAAGTGCTGCTGGAGAGCCGGGGCGATCTGGCGCTCGCCAGGGTGGAGGTCGAGCAGCCCGACCTGGTGCTGCTCGACATCATGCTGCCGGGACAGGACGGCCTCTCCCTGTGCCGGGATCTGCGCCCGCGTTTTGCCGGTCCCATCGTCATGCTCACTTCGCTGGACAGCGACATGAACCAGATCCTCAGTCTGGAGCTGGGGGCCAACGACTACATCCTCAAGACCACGCCGCCCCCCGTGCTGCTGGCCCGGCTGCGGGTCCAGTTCCGCCAGCAGGGGCTGCGGGCATCCCAACCACTCGCTCCCAGCCCCCCGCCCCAGCGCCTGCAATTCGGCCGCCTGCGGATCGACGGGCCGGGTCGGGACGTGCGCCTCGATGGCGACAGCGTGCCCCTCTCTACCGCCGACTTCGATCTCTTGTGGGAGCTGGCCTGCCACGCCGGCCAGATCCTGGGACGGGAGGCGCTGTTTCGCAGCCTGCGGGGCCGCGATTACGACGGCCAGGACCGCAGCATGGACGTGGCCATCTCCCGCCTGCGCCGCCGGCTTGGGGATGACAGCAACAACCCGACCCGGATCAAGACGGTGCGCCAGAAGGGTTATCTGCTGGTGCCCCAGGCCTGGGAATAAACAGTTACCGAATGACGTTGATGCTCTCTGCTCCCTGCTCCCCTTGCGGGAGAAGGGTTGGGGATGAGGGGATAACAAAACAACGCCAAGACGCAACCCAGGCAAGAGGAGAACCTCCATGCGACGCCTGTTTATCCAGTTCTACCTGCTGCTGATCGGCTGCTTCTGCCTCGCCATCCTGCTCATCGGTCTGGTCTATCAGGTCAGTGCCGAGCGGGCGGGGGATCGCTATCTGGAGCGGATGATGCAAGGCTCCCTCGGCCTGCTCACCGGTGAGCTGGCCCGGCTGCCGCCGGCGCACTGGCCCGCCCGCATGGCGGAGCAGAGCCGCCAGCTCACCCTACCGCTGCGGATCGGGGCCCTCGCCAACCAGCCGCTGGCCAGGGAGGATCAGGCCTTTCTCGAGGCGGGCAACATCGTCATCGTCGAGGAAGATGACACCTTCCTGCAGCGCATCCCCGGCACCGATCAGGTGCTGATCGTCGGCCCCGTGCCCTACCTATCCTACCTGCACGAGCTGCACTGGGTGGATGTGGGCCTGCTGCTGCTCATCGGCCTCTCCCTCGGTCTCCCCATCCTGCTCTGGCTGCGTCCCCACTGGCGCGGCCTGCAGCAACTCGAACAGACAGCCCGCCGGGTCGGCGATGGGGATCTCTCCAGCCGCACCGGCCTGCCCCCCGGCAGCAGCCTGGGCCGGGTGGGCCGCACCTTCGATCAGATGACGGAGCAGTTGCAGGCCATGCTGGCCAGCCGCAAGCAGCTGACCGACGCCATCGCACACGAGCTGCGCACCCCCCTGGTGCGGCTGCGCTACCGGCTCGCCATGCTGGCCGAGCCTCCCACCACCGAGGAGCAGCAGGGGCTGGAGCGGGATCTCGGCGCCCTGGACGCCCTCATCGAGGAGATGCTCACCTACGCCAGGCTGGATCGCCCTGAGCTGCCGCTGCAGTGCAGCGAGCTGGAACTGGCCAGTTGGGCCGGTAGCCGCCTCCCGGACTGGCAGGCGCTGCGGCCACAGACCCGGCTCGATTTCGTACGCCCGGCCATGGCCTTGCCCTGGCACGGCGACATCCGCCTGCTGGACAGAGCGCTGGAGAACCTCATCGGCAACGCCCTGCGCCACGCCACCAGCCGGGTGAGCCTCGCCATGAGTCGGCAGCAGGATCACTATCTGCTGGAGGTGGCCGACGACGGCCCCGGTATCGATCCCGCGCTGGCGCCCCAGATCTTCGAGCCCTTCGTGCGGCTGGATCAGAGCCGGGACAGGCGCACCGGCGGCACCGGGCTCGGTCTCGCCATAGTGCGCAGCATAGCCCGCCACCACGGCGGCGAGGTACAGCTGCTCCCGAGCAGCAGCGGTGCCCGCTTCTGCCTCAGGCTGCCCGTACATTTGGATACAAACCGTCACCAGTCGCTCACTGAACCACAGGTTGAACAGCCCTAGGATGACGTCATGGAGAGCCGCTCCATGTCATCAAACCGAACGAGGAACTGGAATATGAAAAAGCTGATCCCCCTGAGCCTGGCCGCTGTCTTCGCCCTGACCTCCGGCTTCACCATGGCTGCCACCCCGACCAAGGCTGCCGCCCCCCACGCGACCCAGACCAAGGTGGTGAAAAAGCATCACAAGGCGACCCATGCCGCACCGGCCGTGAAAGTGGCCCCCAAGACCAAGTAACAGGCGCACAAGCCCCCAATGAAAAGGGGCCCCATCATGGGGCCCCTTTTGTCGTGTTCAGGCGGCTCAATCTTGCATGTAATCTGCCGGCAGTGCGATGCGCGCCACGCCGGAGGCCACCGCCGCCAGCGCCACGGCGCGGGCCACGCGGGGCAGCAGACGGGCATCCATCGGCTTGGGAATGACGTACTCCTTGCCGAAGGTGAGCTCGCTCACCCCGGCGGCGGTCAGCACCTCGGCCGGGACCGGCTCCTTGACCAGGCCGCGAATGGCCTCCACCGCCGCTATCTTCATGGCGTCGTTGATGCGGCTGGCGCGCGCATCCAGGGCGCCGCGGAAGATGAAGGGGAAGCAGATGACGTTGTTGATCTGGTTCGGATAGTCCGAGCGACCCGTGCCCATGATGAGATCGCTACGTACCGAGTGCGCCAGGGCCGGCTTGATCTCGGGATCCGGGTTGGAGCAGGCGAAGATCACCGGGTTGGGGGCCATCAGCGCCACCGCCTCGGCAGGCAGCACGTCCGGGCCGGAGACGCCGACGAACACGTCCGCCCCGTCGATGACATCCATCAGGGTACGCAGCGGAGTCTCGTTGGCGAAGCGCTGCTTGTACTGGTTGAGATCGGTGCGACCGGTGTGGATCACCCCCTGACGGTCCAGCATGAAGATGTTGTGTGGCGCGGCGCCACACTTGATCAGCAGGTCCATGCAGGCGGTGGCGGCGGCCCCGGCGCCCATGCAGACGATGCGGCTCTGTTCGATGCGCTTGCCCTGCACTTCCAGCGCGTTGAGCAGACCGGCGGCGGTGACGATGGCGGTGCCGTGCTGATCATCGTGGAACACCGGGATGTCGCAGCGCTCGATCAGCACCTGTTCGATCTCGAAGCACTCGGGGGCCTTGATGTCTTCCAGATTGATGCCACCGAAGGTATCGGCGATGGCCGCGACAGTGTCGATGAACTGCGCACTGGTCTCGTGTTTCACCTCGATGTCGATGGCGTCGATGCCGGCGAAGCGCTTGAACAACAGGGCCTTGCCCTCCATCACCGGCTTGGAGGCCAGCGGCCCCAGATTGCCAAGACCGAGGATGGCGGTGCCGTTGGAGATGACGGCCACCAGGTTACCCTTGCCGGTGTAGCGGTAGGCATCATCGGGATTGGCGGCGATCTCGCGCACCGGCTCGGCCACACCCGGGCTGTAGGCCAGCGCCAGATCGCGGGCGGTCTCGGCGGGTTTGGTAAGGGCGATGGCTATCTTGCCGGGAATGGGTTGGGCGTGGTAATCGAGCGCTTGTTGACGAAGATCGTGACGCAGATCGGACATGGGGGACCCCGATACGGAAGTGAATGTGGTGGTGCATTGGCTCGCCACAGGCGAGGGCTCGGGATCATAAAGAAAACCATCGGGCTTTCACAGTAGAAAGTATTGCCGTTATCCACCGATGAGCCAATCATCAGCACGTATCACCGACAATGAATACCCATTTAGTTATAGATATGGTTTCAATCCATCACGGGTATACCGGCCCTCTGCTCCGCCTGACGGGCGATGGCCTCCGTCATCCCCTGGAAGATGAAGAGGTGGAAGGGCAGCATGGCGAGCCAGTAGGCCAGCCCCCAGGCACCCTGAGGGTGCCAGTGGGCGGTCACCCGCAGCCGGGTCAGGCCGGACTCCTGGGGCTGGATGTTGAACTCCAGCCGCCCGACACCGGGGGCCTTCATGTTGAACAGCAGATCCAGCCTGCGCCCCTCGTCCACCCCGAGGATCTGCCAGGAGTCCAGCATGTCCCCCTTCACGAAACGATCCGGATTGGTGCGGCCCCGGGTGAGCGCCGGGCCCCCTATCAGGTGATCCATCCATTCGCGCACCACCCACAGCTCGTTCATGTAGAAGTAGCGCTGCTCGCCCCCCAGCTGCTGCAGCACCTGCCACACCACCTCGGGCGAGGCGAGGCACTCGGCCTCACCGCTGGCGGTACGGTCGTAGAAACCGTACTCGGGGTGACGCCAGCGCAGGCCGAGCGGCGTCTCCTGGCCCTGCTGCTCGGCGCCGAGCTTCTGCTCCAGCGCCAGACTCTCCGTCAGCGCCTCGTCAAAGCTGAGCAGGTGCTGGGGCAGCAGGGCCCGCAGCGGACCGTCATCGGCCGGGATGTCATGCTTGAGGCCACCCACCAGCGCCTTGGCAATGGGTTGGGGCACCGAGGTGGCAAACTGCAGCCACCAGGCGGAGAGTCGGGGGCTCAGGAAGGGGATGGGGATGATGGGGCAGCGTTTGCCGATGTGGGTGGCAAACTTCTGCAACTGCTGCTGGTAGCTGAGCAGCTCGGGGCCCGCCGCGTTGAAGATGCGGCCATCCACCCCGTCGGCCTCCACTAGTCCGCCCAGATAGTGCAACAGGTTGGAGAGGGCGATGGGGGGCGTGCGGGAACGCACCCACTTCGGCGTCACCATCATCGGCAGGTTGAACACCAGATCCCGCATCACCTCGAACGCCGCCGAGCCCGGGCCTATGATGATGCCGGCACGCAGCTCCACCGTGGGTACACCCGCCTCTCGAAACAGCTCGCCGCAGTGGCGGCGGGAGTTGAGGTGGCGGCTGTTGCAGGGGATCGGCTGTATGGCCCCCAGATAGATGATGCGGCGCACCCCGGCGGCGCGGGCGGCGGCGGCGAAGTTCTTCACCCCCTGCTGCTCCAACCGGTGAAAACCGGCGCCTGCCCCCATGGCGTGCACCAGATAGAAGACGGTGTCCACCCCGGCAAGGGCCGGCAGCAGGGTGATGGGCTTGAGGCTGTCGGCGAGACGGAACTCCACCCCCTCAGGCAGGCGGCAGGGGCGGCGCGCACCGGCGATCACCCTGTAGCCCAACCCTTGCAGGTGGGGTACCAGATAGGAACCTATGTAACCCGCCGCACCCATCACCAGACAGTTCCGCATTCCGACACTCCTTGCCATCCCCCATGGACTCGCACCCACCATAGGGCAAAGCGAGGCAATACAGAACGCCAACAAGCAAAAAAGGCGCCCGATGGGCGCCTTTTTCAGAATTCTTCAGAAGTAATATTACTTCTTGGCAGTCAGACCACCGAAACGCTTGTTGAACTTGTCTACGCGGCCGCCGCTAGAAACTTCTTTCTGCTTGCCGGTATAGAACGGGTGGCACTCGGAGCACACGTCCAGGTTCAGATCTTTACCCAGGGTAGAGAAGGTGTTGATCACGTTACCGCAAGAGCACTTGGCGGTGATGGCTACGTAGTCAGGATGGATACCAGCTTTCATGGACAACCTCGATTATAGGCCGTGTCGCCATCCGATCTCTTGTCGGACACCACACGATTGTTGAACACAGTTTCAAAGGCTGCGAATAATATAGGAAATGCCTGAGTTCAGGCAAGTGGCTTCGCAGAAAAAATAGGCAACCTTTTGGTGGATTCATCGCAAACGCTTGATCTGGTTCGTGTCGCTGTCCCGGTGCCGTTGCGCCGGCACTTCGACTATCTCTCCCCTTTGCCCTTGCCTGCCCCCGGTTGCCGGGTAGAGATCCCGTTCGGTCCCCAGACCCTAGTCGGCCTGGTGGTGGATCACCCGACCGAGAGTCTGGTGCCCCGCAACAAGCTCAAGTCCATCAAGCGAGTGCTTGATAGCTCCCCCGTGCTGGGGCCGGATATCCTGGCGCTGATGGCCTGGAGTGCCAGCTACTACCAGCATCCGCTGGGTGAAGTGCTGCCCCACGCCCTGCCGGTGCTGGTGCGCAAGGGAGAGCCCGCCGCCTACCGGGAGCTGGAGTTCTGGTTTGTAACAGAAGCCGGGATGGCTAGCGATCTCAACGAACTCAAGCGGGCGGCCAAGCAGCAGCAGGCACTCGCCCTGCTGCGCAAGGGGCCCCAGACGCCGTCGGCGCTCAAACAGGAGGAGATCCAGAGCGCCGCACTCACCGCCCTGGAGAAGAAGGGACTGCTCGAGAAGCGCAGCCTGGAGCCGAGCCATGACGGCGACTGGGCAACCCATTTTGACGCCGGTGAGGGGTTGCGCCTCAACGGCGAGCAGGCGCTGGCGGTGGCCGCCGTCACCAGCCAGAGCGACAAGTTCGGTGCCTTCCTGCTGGACGGCATCACAGGCTCCGGCAAGACCGAGGTTTACCTGAGCATCCTCGAGCCATTGCTCAAGGCGGGCAGGCAGGCCCTGGTAATGGTGCCGGAGATCGGCCTCACCCCGCAGACCATCAACCGCTTCCGGCGCCGCTTCAAGGTGCCGGTGGTGGCGATGAACTCCGCCATGAACGACAGGGAGCGGCTCGATGCCTGGCTCGCCTGCCGCGACGGCGGAGCCGCCATCCTGATCGGCACCCGCTCTGCGGTGTTCACCCCGTTCAAGAACCTCGGCATCATCATCATCGATGAGGAACACGACGGCTCCTTCAAGCAACAGGACGGTTTTCGCTACCACGCCAGGGATCTCGCGGTGATGCGGGCCCATCGCGCTGGCATCCCCATCCTGCTTGGCTCGGCCACCCCCTCGCTGGAGACGCTGCACAATGCCAGAACTGGCAAGTATCACCACCTCAGCCTGACGCGGCGCGCCGGCAACGCCCAGACCGCCCGTCAGGTAATCCTCGACATCAAGAGCGTGCGGCTGCAGGCCGGGCTCTCCCCCCAGTTGGAGCAGCTGATGGCAGAGCACCTAGCGGCGGGCAATCAGGTGATGCTGTTTCTCAACCGCCGTGGCTATGCACCCGCCCTCATCTGCCACCAATGCGGCTGGAGCGCTGCCTGCGAGCGCTGCGATGCCTGGTACACCTGGCATCAGGCCGGGCGACGGCTGCACTGCCACCACTGCGACAGCGTGCGCCCGCTGCCCCATCACTGCCCCGAGTGTGGCAGCAACGAGCTCATCGGCTCCGGTGTGGGTACCGAGCAGCTGGAGCAGCTGCTCACCACGGTATTCCCCCAATACCCTGTGGTGCGCATCGATCGGGACAACACCCGCCGCAAGGGGGAGCTGGAGACCCATCTCGGCGACATCAAGGCGGGTAAATACAAGATCCTGATCGGCACCCAGATGCTGGCCAAGGGCCACCACTTCCCGGATGTGACGCTGGTCGGCCTGCTGGATGTGGATGGCGCCCTGTTTTCCGCCGATTTTCGCGCCGCCGAGAAGCTGGCCCAGCTCTACACCCAGGTGGCGGGGCGCGCCGGGCGCGCCAGCAAACCGGGGCTGGTGGTGTTGCAGAGCCACCACCCCGAGCACGCCCTGCTGCAGGATCTGACCCAGAACGGTTACGGCCACTTCGCCGACACCGCGCTCAAGGAACGCCGCCTGCTGGGGCTGCCGCCATTCAGCTACCAGGGACTGTTCCGGGCCGAGGCCAACGGCCGTGACGAGGTGCAACTGTTCCTCACCCGCCTCGCCGAGACACTGCGCAGTGCCCGCTACCCCCAGATCCAGGTGCTGGGGCCCATCAGCGGCTTCATGGAGCGCAAGGCGGGCAAGTTTCGCATGCAGCTGCTGGTGCAGGGCCCGAACCGGGCACCCCTGGCACAACTGTTGGATTGGGCGGTGAAGGAGCTGGACGGCTGGCCGGAGACCAAGCGGGTGCGCTGGAGCCTGGACATCGACCCCACGGAGTTGAATTAAACCGTCTCCCTCACCAGCCGCCAGCCGCGTTTTTCTTATCGCGCGTCTGATTACGCCACCTTGCGGCTAATCAAACCTAGGGTCTTTCCCCCTTCACCCTCGCGGCAGAAGGGTTGGGGATGAGGGGGGAACCAGAACACAACGAGGGGGCCAAGGCCCCCTCGTTGTGTTTATCTCATGACTGTTCCGGCTTATTCGGCGGCCTGGGAGACCCCGGTCAGCCGCACCTCGACCCGGCGATCCGGAGCCAGACAGGCGATCATCTGCGCCTTGGCACCATCCGGGCAACTGCCCCCCGTCACCGGGGAAGATTCACCACGCCCCTCGGCGCGCACCTTGTCGGCAAACAGTCCCTTGGCGATGAGATAGTCCGCCACGCTGCGGGCACGCTGCTCGGACAGGGACTGGTTGTACGCATCGGAGCCGATGCGGTCGGTGTGGCCGATCACGGTCGCCACCCCATCCTTCGGATTGGCGGCCAGAATCTGGGCAAACAGGTTATCCAGTGCCTGGCTGGCCTCGGGCTTCAGGGTCGCCTTGTTGAATTCGAACAGCACATCCGAATCCAGACTGAACTGTTTCTCCACCAGCACAGGGGCCGGGGCGGGCTCGGGGGCCGGTGTGGGCACCACCGGTTCGTCGCCGATCTGGCCGAAGCGGTAGAGCATGCCGACAGACAGCAGGCCGTTGTCCAGCTCTATGCCGGATTCATCCAGCGAGTCCTTGCCGAGCGGCGTGGTGTACTGGTATTCGAGGCGGGCAGCCCAATCCTTGTCGATGGCATATTCGATGCCCAATGCCCCCACAAAGGCGGCACCGTGATACTTGCCCCCGCCCGATGCCGAGAGGTTGCTGGTGCCATCGTTGGCCCAGGCACTGATGGAGCTGTCGGTCCAGGCATAGGCGCCCCCCAGCCGACCGTAGATATCCAGGGCCTCGGTCGCCGGGAAGCCGATCTTCATGGTGGCCTGGATCATCTGGGCCTTGGCCTCCCCATCCAGTCCAGCCTCGACCCCGTTACTGCTGAAGCGCTGATCGACCTGATACTTGCCGAGCCAGTCATAGCCGAGCTCGACGGCCACGTTGCGGTTTACCTGATAGCCGGCGAAGGCCCCCAGACCGAGATCGCTGTGATCCTGGCCAGGATCAAAGGCATCGAGCAGCTCCTTGACCTGATCGTCGTAATCCACCCCGTAAAAATTGGACCAGCCAGCCTTGCCACCGACATACCAGGTATTGTCTTGGGCGGCGGCCTGCACCGTCCCCGTTGCCATCAACGCGCCGATCAGGACGGCGAGCATAGATCTGTTCATGGATGAGCCCCTGCAATGAATTGTTATGACGCGGATGCGCCTCTCTTCCCTGACGGGGCCCCGAACCCAAGCCCCATACTCAGATTATCCCATCTGTCACTAGCCTCAAATGACAAAACTCTCGGGAGTGTGAGCTCGCTTGCATTCTGAGGCCCGGGCAGTCTTTTTCCTGATATTCAAGGGAATAGATCCCATTCGCCGAGTGCAGTCTCGTCCTTCGCTTATGGTTGTATTGCCTCTGTCCAGTCACAATCAAATCCGTTTGACCCCCAAAGATCAATTGGATAACATCGAAATATTAACAATGCTGTCAGTATTAGCATATTTCGATGAAGGACTTTTAATGGAATACGTCCATAAAAAATATTTACCAATAAATTTATAATGGCTTCGCTGTGCTTCGTGCGCGCCAAAAACAGCAGAGCAAATATGACTAATCCGGTGATGAAGCCGTATTTCAACATGAATCGATGACAGGTCTATGGTACAGCATGAACTATCTTGAACGGTTGGCTCCTATCTTATTTTTATTGATGTGGAGCAGTGGTGCCATCTTCGTCAAGATGGGATTGGAAAACGCATCGGTGTGGTCCTTTTTAACCCTTAGGGCAACAGGTGCATTTCTACTGATGGGAGTGATCTATCTCTGTTTTAAAATAAACAGCAAAACAAAATTAACCCCAAGCATACTTGCCAGAGTGGTGGTGACAGGTCTCCTCTTGCAAGTCTTCTATCAGGCCTTCTATTTCTTGTCTATTCGTTATGAACTCTCGCCGGGCCTGGTCCCCATTGTCCTGGGCTTGCAACCCATTATGACTATCTTGTTCGGTGGTGATAAGGCATCACCCTATAAACTACTGATTCTTCTGATCGGCTTCTCAGGCTTGGGACTTGCAATCTTTGGTGCCAAGGATGTCAGTCAGGTTACTCCCTTGGGGGTTAGCTTTGCGATCCTCTCGGTAATGGCAATCAGCATAGGTTCTCTCTTCCAGAAGACGATCCCCATGACGCCATTGGAGTCAGGCATGCTTCAGAATGGTTGTGCCTCCATCGTCTTCGTGGCCACTTCTCTCATCATTGGATGGCATGTGAATTGGAGCCCAAACTTCGTCTTTTCCTTGTCATGGATGATAGTGGTCGTTTCTACCGGGGCTGTATTATTGTTGTTCTATATGATCCAGAGAAACTCGGCGAGCAAGGTCAGCGTCCTCTTCTATCTGGTGCCAATATTAACTATGTTTTTTGACTTCATTATTTTCGATACTGAAATTACGACGACAACTATTATGGGGGCACTAATAGTCATCGCCTCTATAAAATTATTCAGCCTACCAAGTCGACGCACATCTGAAAAAATGCTCTCGTGATAATATCAAAGAGGGAAGTTGACACTCCCCTCTTTGAATCATTTCATCCGTTCATCACCACTCGCCAGGAACAGGCGATAGGCGGGATCGTCGCTCACCTCTTTCCAGCCGTAGCCAATCTCGTGCAGGTAGTCGTGGAAGGCGACCACGTCTTCGTCCGGCAGCTCGAAGGCGCAGAGCACCCGGCCATAGTCGGCGCCGTGGTTGCGGTAGTGGAACAGGCTGATGTTCCAGCGACAGCCCAGGGTCTCGAGGAAGCGCATCAGGGCACCCGGCTGCTCCGGGAACTTGAAGCTGTAAAGCCGCTCGCCCAGCGGCCGCGCCGGACGGCCGCCAATCATGTAACGCACGTGATTCTTGGCCAGCTCGCTCTCGGTCATGTTGACCACGGGGTAACCGTTGCCACCGAGTTGGTCGATGATCTGGCCGAGCTCCTCGTCGCCGCCGGTGAGGCGTACCGAGACGAACAAGGAGGCCTGCACCGCATCCGCGTAGCGGTAGTTGAACTCGGTCACCATGCGGGGCCCAAGCTGGCGACAGAAGTCGAGGAAGGCCCCCTTGCGCTCGGGTATGGTCACCGCCAGCATGCCCTCACGCTTCTCGCCGATCTCGCAGCGCTCCGACACGTAGCGAAGGCTGTGGAAGTTGACGTTGGCGCCGGACAGGATGGCAGCCATCCGCCCCCCCTTCACCTGCTCCCGTTCGCTATAGGCCTTGAGGCCAGCCAGGGACAGGGCACCGGAGGGCTCGGCGATGGCGCGGCAGTCGTCGAAGATGTCTTTCAGCGCCGCACAGATCTGGTCGTTGGAGACGGTCACCACCTCGTCCAGATACTGGTTGCACAGGCGGAAGGTCTCCTCGCCGATGCGCTTGACCGCCACCCCGTCGGCAAACAGGGAGACCCGCTCCAGGTTGACCGGCTCGCCGGCCTCCATGGCGGCCTTGAGGCAGGCGGACCCCTCGGCCTCCACCCCGATCACCTTCACATCCGGCAGCAGTTGCTTGATGTAGACCGCCACCCCGGCGGCCAGACCGCCGCCACCCACAGGTACGAAGACGTGGGTGAGGTGGGTATCCTGCTCCAGCAGCTCCTTGCCGATGGTGCCCTGACCCGCGATCACCTCGACATCGTCGAACGGCGGGATCAGGGTGTAGCCCTCCAGTTCGGCGAGGCGGCGGCTCTCACCGTAGGCCTCGTCGAAGCTGTTGCCAAACAGCATGACGTTGCCGCCCAGCCGTCGCACCGCGTCGATCTTGATGTCCGGCGTGGTCTTGGGCATCACTATGATCGCCTTGATGCCGAGCTTGGCCGCCGACAGCGCAACACCCTGGGCATGGTTGCCGGCCGAGGCCGCCACCACGCCATGGGACTTCTGCTCGGCGCTCAGGGTGGCGATCTTGTGATAGGCCCCCCGCAGCTTGAAGGAGTGCACCGGCTGCAGATCTTCCCGCTTGAGCGCCACGTGATTGCCGAGTCGCTCGGATAATTTTTTAAGGGTCTGCAAGGGCGTCACCCGCGCCGCCTCGTAGACGGGTGAGAGCAGCACCTTGCGTAGATAATCCGCCGCAGAGACCATGGCTTACTCCTCCAGCTTGCTGAGGTCGCGCCACATCAACCCCTTGTCGGCATAGACAGAGGCAAGCGGCACTTTGCATAAATGATTTGTCGTCGCGTTCATCATCACTCCTCCAGCTTGCTTAAATCGCGCACCGCGCCCTTGTCGGCACTGGTAGCGAGCATGGCGTAGGCACGCAGGGCGTAGGAGACCTGACGCTGGCGATTGAGCGGCTTCCAGCCACGGGCCTCGACGGCGGCGCGGCGAGCGGCCAGCACGCTGTCAGCTACTTCCAGCACCATGCTGCGGGCCGGAATGTCGATGTTGATGATGTCCCCATCCTCCACCAGCCCTATGGTGCCGCCGGAGGCCGCCTCCGGCGAAACATGGCCGATGGAGAGACCCGAGGTACCGCCGGAGAAGCGGCCGTCGGTGATCAGTGCGCACGCCTTGCCGAGCCCCATGGACTTGAGATAGGTGGTGGGGTAAAGCATCTCCTGCATGCCGGGGCCGCCTTTGGGGCCTTCGTAGCGGATCACCACCACTTCACCCGCTTTCACTGTGCCGTCCAGAATGCCGGCGACCGCAGTGTCCTGGCTCTCGAACACCCGGGCCGGGCCACGGAAGCAGAGGTTCTCGTCATCCACCCCGGCGGTCTTGACGATGGCACCGTTGAGGGCCAGGTTGCCGGAGAGCACCGCCAGCCCCCCTTCCAGGCTGTAGGCGTTGTCCAGGGAGCGGATGCAGCCTTCTGCCCGGTCCAGATCCAGCTCCGGCCAGCGGCAGTTCTGGCTGAATGCCTTGGTGGTCCGAATACCGGCCGGGCCGGCGCGGTAGAAGTCGTGCACCGCCTTGTCGTCACAGCGGCTGACGTCATAGGCCTCCAGCAACTCGCTCAGGGAGGTGCCAAGCACGTTGCGGGTATCGCCGTGCACCAGGCCGGCTCTTTCCAGCTGACCCAGGATGGCGACCACGCCGCCAGCGCGGTGCACGTCTTCCATGTGGTACTTCTGGGTGGACGGGGCCACCTTGCACAGCTGGGGCACCTTGCGGGACATGCGGTCGATATCGGCCATGGTGAAGTCCACCCCAGCCTCCTGGGCCGCCGCCAGCAGGTGCAGCACCGTATTGGTAGAGCCACCCATGGCGATATCCAGGGCCATGGCGTTCTCAAACGCCGCCTTGGTGGCGATGTTGCGCGGCAGCGCGCTCTCGTCATCCTGCTGGTAGTAGCGATTGGCCAAAGCGACGATGCGCTGACCTGCCAGCTTGAACAGCTGCTCCCGATCGGCGTGGGTCGCCAGCATGGAGCCGTTGCCCGGCTGGGAGAGGCCGAGCGCCTCGGTCAGACAGTTCATGGAGTTGGCGGTGAACATGCCGGAGCAGGAGCCGCAGGTGGGGCAGGCGCTGCGCTCGATCTGATCGCTCTGGGCATCGGAGACCTTGGGGTCGGCGCCCTGGATCATGGCGTCCACCAGATCCAGCTTGATGATCTGATCGGAGAGCTTGGTCTTGCCCGCCTCCATGGGGCCACCGGAGACGAAGATCACCGGAATGTTGATGCGCAGGGCGGCCATCAGCATCCCCGGGGTGATCTTGTCGCAGTTGGAGATGCAGACCATGGCGTCGGCGCAGTGGGCGTTGACCATGTACTCCACCGAGTCGGCGATCAGTTCCCGGGACGGCAGGGAATAGAGCATGCCGCCGTGGCCCATGGCGATGCCGTCATCGACCGCTATGGTGTTGAACTCCTTGGCGACGCCGCCGGCGGCCTCGATCTCCCGGGCCACCAGCTGACCCAGATCCTTGAGGTGGACGTGGCCCGGTACGAACTGGGTGAAGGAGTTGACCACGGCAATGATGGGCTTGCCGAAATCCTGATCTGTCATGCCGGTGGCACGCCAGAGGGCGCGGGCCCCGGCCATGTTACGTCCGTGGGTGGTGGTGGCGGATCTCAACTTCGGCATTGTTTCTACTCCCTGAATGCCCCTGGGGCGCATTGTCTTTCAACATGAATGTGTGATTCGCGGATCGGGAATCGATCCTGGTGAAGGCGCTGCGAGGGAGCCTTCACCGGAAGCGACTCGGGGAGGCGTGACGCCTCCCCTCTCTTATCAGTCGTTGACCGGCGTCAGCCAGCCCCACTTGTCCTCGGTCTTGCCGTTGAACAGGCCAAAGAAGGCGTTCTGCAGCTGCTCGGTCACAGGGCCACGGCTGCCAGCGCCCACCTTCATCCGATCCACAGAGCGCACCGGGGTCACTTCGGCGGCGGTGCCCGTCATGAAGATCTCGTCCGCCACGTAGAGCGCCTCGCGGGGCAGCGCCTGCTCGCGCACCTCATACCCCAAGTCACGCGCCAGCGTCATGATGGTGTCGCGGGTGATGCCGGGCAGGATGGCGGCGGTAGCGGGCGGGGTGAACAGCACGCCGTTCTTCACCAGGAACAGGTTCTCCCCCGCCCCTTCGCTCAGATAACCGTTCACGTCCAGCGCCAGCCCCTCGGCGAAGCCGTTGCGCTTGGCCTCGCGACTGATCAGCTGGGACGACAGGTAGTTGCCGCCCGCCTTGGCGCCGGTAGGTATGGTGTTGGGAGCAAGCCGGCTCCAGGAGGTGACGCACACATCCACCCCGTTTTTCAGCCCCTCCTCCCCGAGGTAGGCGCCCCAGGGCAGGGCCGCGACCATGAGGTCTGCCTTGGCATCCAGCGGCGGATGCAGCCCCAGCCCCACGTTGCCGACAAAGGCCAGCGGGCGCAGGTAGCCGCTCTTGAGGCCGTTCTCGCGCACCACGGTGCGGCAGGCTTCATTCACCTCGGCCTCGCTGTAGGGCACGTCCATCCAGTAGATCTTGGCGGAGTCGAACAGGCGGCGGGTGTGCTCCTGCAGGCGGAAGATGCAGGTCCCCTTGGGGGTGTCGTAGGCGCGCACCCCCTCGAACACCGAGGAGCCGTAGTGCAGGGCGTGGCTCATGACGTGGACCTGGGCATCTTGCCAGGGCACCAGGCTGCCGTTGAACCAGATGTATTGGGGGTGAGTGGCGGATTGGGAAGGCTGTGACATTGGCTTGGCTCCTTAAGCGCTGATCCGGGGTTGCTGTTCCAGTGCATCGACCCGGGAGACATCCACCAGCTTGACCAGCTGGCTCCACAACTGCTGGATGGGACGCTCCGACTCGACAGTAACCGTGATCCGCAGCTGTTGGCAATCCTGCTCCATGTTCAGAGCGCAGAGAGCGAAGCCACGGTGACGCACCACCCGCAGCACCCGCTCCATCACTTCGGGTCTGGGCTGGGCGTGAATATGCAGTGTGTGCTGCGCAAATCCGGGTTGGTGAAAGCTGTGCTGCTTCATGGGCGTTGCTCCATCATCTTGTGGTTGGCGACTCCCGGCGGAACCAGGGGCCAGACGTTTTCTTCCTCTGAAATGGCCACATGCAGCAGGTAGGCACTCTCGCTTGCCAGCAGGCGATCGAGTGCACCGGCTATCTGCTCCTTGCATGTGATGGTCTCGCCCGGGATGCCGAACGCGGCGGCCAGGGCGATGAAATCCGGGTTGTCGGAGAGTATGGTCTCGCTGTAGCGGCCGTCGAAGAACAGCTCCTGCCACTGGCGCACCATGCCGAGGCGCTGGTTGTCGATCAGCACCATCTTCACCTTGAGCTGGGCTCGGCGTATGGTGCCGAGCTCTTGCACGTTCATCATGAAGGAGCCGTCACCGCTCACCAGCACCACCTCGTCATCCGGGCGCGACATCTTGGCGCCGATGGCGGCGGGCAGACCGAAGCCCATGGTGCCGAGACCGGCGCTGGAGAGGTGATTGCGCGGGCTGGTGAAGCGCATGTGCTGGGCCACCCACATCTGGTGCTGACCCACGTCGCAGGCCACCACGCTGGTCTCGGGCAAGCGCTCGGAGAGCTGCTTGAGCAGGGCCGGGGCATAGATGGGTTGGCCGGGGTGGTCGTAGCGGAAGGCATATTCGCGAGCCATGGCGGCGCAGTGCTCACGCCAGAGATCGATCGCCAGCGCCATGGCCAGGGCGGGCAACACCCGCTTGAGATCCGTGGTGATGCCCACATCGGCGGCGCGGCGCTTGCCGAACTCGGCGGCATCCACGTCCAGGTGGACCACCCTGGCCTCGGGGGCGAACTCCTCCAGCTTGCCGGTCACCCTGTCATCGAAACGGGCACCCACCACCACCAGCAGATCGCACTGCTGCACCGCATAGTTGGCGGCCTTGGTGCCGTGCATGCCGAGCATGCCGAGGTAGGCGGGGCTGTCGGGGTCGAGGGCACCTATCCCCTTGAGGGTGGTGACCGCCGGCATGCCGGTGGCGGCGGCAAAGTCCCGCAGCTGCGGCTCCGCATTGGCCATGCCCACACCGCCCCCGACGTAGAGCACGGGACGCTCGGCAGCGGCCAGCAGGGTGCGGGCCAGGGTCAGCTCGGCCGGATTGAGGGGCTCAGGCTCCTCCACCGCAAACAGCGGGCTCTGGGTTGGCACGGTGGCGAGCTGCACATCCTTGGGAAAGTCGATAAGCACAGGCCCCGGACGCCCTTCGGTGGCGATGGCGAAGGCTTCCGCCAGCACCCGGCCCAGATCGGCGGGATCCGTCACCATGAAGGAGTGCTTGGTGCAGGAGAGAGACATACCGAGTACATCGACCTCCTGAAACGCATCGGTACCGACGGCGGCGCAGGCGACCTGACCGCTGATGGCGACCAGGGGCACGGAATCGAGCAGCGCCTCCGCCAGGCCTGTCACCAGATTGGTAGCCCCTGGGCCCGAGGTGGCGATGCAGACCCCCACCTGACCGGAAGCGCGGGCATAACCCACGGCGGCCATGGCAGCCCCCTGCTCGTGACGGCAGAGCTGATGGGCCAGTCCACCGTCATACAGGGCGTCATAGACCGGCATGATGGCCCCGCCCGGGTAACCAAACACCTGGGTCACACCCTGTTTCTTGAGAGCCTGTACCAAAAACTGCGCGCCGTTCATGTGGAAGTCCTGTCCTTTGGTCGAAAAAAAACCCCCGGGCCGTGAGGCTCGGGGGTCGCTTGTTTCGTTCTGTCCGGTGGTGGGTCTATCCCTTGTTCCGTGCAGCTAAACGAGCCCCGAGCGGTGAGATAATAATCACCACTAGGACCACAATAATGCTGACGAAACGGGAGGCCATGTTCATAGTTACAACCGGAAATCCTGTGAAATGGGGGCGGTTTGCACCGCGAATGGCTATTAGAACTAGCACGGTGATTTTTATTGGGCAAGCATTTTTTACCTGACAAGACTCTGATTTTGACTGATCTGCAAGCTGCTATCTGGAACAAAAAACTAATAAAAAACGGTTAACCAGCACATACATCAAACCAAGGACGGGATTTATGTCATTAGCTGTGGTTTATAGCCGTGCCAGCCTGGGAATTGCGGCGCCGCAAGTCACGGTGGAAGTCCATTTATCCAACGGACTGCCCGCCTTCAACATGGTGGGCCTGCCGGAAACCTCGGTGAAAGAGTCCCGGGACAGGGTGCGCAGCGCCCTGCTCAACGGCAACTTCGAGTTCCCCTCCAAGCACATCACGGTCAACCTGGCCCCTGCCGATCTGCCCAAGGAGGGGGGCCGTTTCGATCTGGCCATCGCCATCGGCATTCTCGCCGCCTCCAAGCAGATACCTGCAAAATACCTGCTCGATCACGAATTTTTAGGGGAGCTGGCCCTGACCGGCGAGATCCGCCCCGTGCTCGGCGTGCTGCCCGCCGTGCTCGCCTGCCGCGACGCCGGGCGTACCCTGCTGGTACCTCGGGAGAACGGCCCCGAGGCTTCCCTCATTCAGGACGCCGAAGTGCGTACCGCCCACCAACTGCTGGCCGTCACCGCCTGGCTGGCGGGCCAGTACGAGCTGCCCCTGCCGGAGCCCCAGACCACGGACACCCTGCCCGATGTGCCGGATCTGCAGGATGTGATCGGCCAGTCCCAGGCCAAGCGGGCGCTGGAGATCGCCGCCGCCGGCAGCCACAACCTGCTGTTCATAGGTCCACCCGGCACCGGCAAGAGCATGCTGGCGAGCCGCTTGCCCGGCATACTGCCGCCGCTGAGCGAACAGGAGGCGCAGCAGACCGCCGCCATCCACTCCATCGGCGGCCTCACCCCCCGCGCCGGTCACTGGCATCACAGGCCCTATCGCACGCCCCACCACAGCGCCTCAGCTGTGGCCTTGGTGGGGGGCGGCAGCCACCCGAGGCCAGGGGAAATATCCCTGGCCCACAACGGGGTGCTGTTTCTCGACGAGCTCCCCGAATTTGAGCGCAAGGTGCTCGACTCCCTGCGAGAACCGCTGGAGACCGGCCACATCACCATCAGCCGGGCCGCCCGTCAGGTGGACTTCCCCGCCCGCTTCCAGCTGGTGGGCGCCATGAACCCCAGCCCCTGCGGCCACTACGGGGACGGCCAGACCCGCTCCAGCCCGGATCAGATACTGCGCTATCTCGGCAAGCTCTCGGGCCCCTTTCTCGATCGCTTCGATCTGACGGTGGAGGTGCCGCTGCTGCCCAAGGGCAGCTTGACCGGCAAGGCGGAGCGAGGGGAGTCGAGCCGGCAGATCCGTGAGCGGGTGCTGGGCGCGCGGGAGCGCATGCTGAGCCGCAATGGCAAGCTCAACAATCTGCTGGATAGTCGAGAAATAGAAGATATTTGCCGCTTATCACCGCAAGATGCCGAATTTTTGGAGAACGCCATCCAGAGGCTGGGGCTCAGCATCCGGGCCTGGCACCGTATCCTGCGGGTGTCGCGCACCATAGCGGATCTGGCGGGGCGCCCCACCATCGAGAAGGAGCATCTGATCGAGGCGCTCGGCTACAGGGCCATGGACAGGCTGCTGTCACGGCTGCGCAGCGGCCAGTGAACGCGACATGATGGGGAGGAGAGCCCGGCGTCAGTGCGGTGCATCCATGGTCTAGCGCCGGATCGGCTGATATTATGGCCACAGATCTGACCACTTGGTTACCACCCACAGACACGAAAACGGATCCGATTCATGCACAACAAGCTGATAGAGCGGCTGCGCGGCTGCCTCTCGACCCTGCTCTATTTTTTCAACACCCTGTTCTGGTTTGTCCCCATCCTGCTGCTCGGTCTCATCAAGCTGCTGCTGCCGCTCAAGGGCTGGCGCACTCTCTGCAACGCCCTGCTGGACGGCTGCGCCAGCTGCTGGATAGGTTTCAACAACCTGATCCAGAAAACCATCATCAGAACCCCTTTCGAGGTGGTCGGAGTGGACAAAGGGCGCCGGAATGAGTGGTATATGGTGATTGCCAACCATCAATCCTGGGTCGACATACTGGTACTGCAGCGGATTTTTAATCAGAAAATCCCCTTCCTGAAGTTTTTCCTCAAGAAAGAACTGATTTGGGTACCTTTTCTCGGTCTGGCCTGGTGGGCGCTGGACTTCCCCTTCATGCGGCGCTATTCCCATAAACTTCTGGAAAAGCGACCCCATCTGAAGGGAAAAGACATAGAAACGACACGGAAGGCCTGTGCCAAGTTCCGCCACATTCCGGTGAGTGTGATGAATTTCGTGGAGGGCACCCGTTTCACCACCCACAAACACGACAAACAGGGTGCGCCCTATCGTCACCTGCTTTCCCCTCGAGCTGGCGGCATCGCCTTTACCCTGGCGGCCATGGGGGATCAACTGCACAAGCTGGTGGATGTGACCATCGCCTATCCGGGCGGCATCCCAAGCTACTGGGACTTCATGTGTGGTCGGGTCAAGGAGATCAAGGTTCGGGTCCGCTTTCTGCCGATCGAACGCAATCTGGTGGGGGATTACTTCAATGACCCCGAGTTCCAACAAGAGTTTCAACAGTGGCTGAACGGGATCTGGCGCGAGAAGGACCAGACCCTGAACCAGCTGCTGGCGGACGAGACGCAGTAAACGACACCCATGCTAACCCTGCTCCCCGGTCCCCTGGTGCTGCTCATCAGCGCCGGCCTGACCATTTTGTTCACCGCCCTGTGCGCCAGCCTGATCCTGCTGGTCTCCCTGGCGAAATTGCTGCTGCCCATCCCGGCCTTCGGTCGTGCCTGCAGCCGGCTCAACAACGGCTTCATGAGGCTGTGGCTGAGTTGCAACGCCCTGGTGATCCGCCTCACCACCCGCATCGACTGGCAGGTGGAAGATGACACCCGACTGCGCAAGGATGGCTGGTATCTCATCATCAGCAACCACATGAGCTGGACCGACATAGTGGTGCTGGGTCACCTGTTCCGTGATCGGCTGCCGGTGCCCAAGTTTTTCATGAAACACGAGCTCATCTACATCCCGTTGTTGGGGCTCGCCTGCTGGGGGCTCGACATGCCCTTTATGCGTCGCTACTCCCGGGAGTTTTTGCTGCGCAACCCGCACCTTCGCGGCAAGGACATCGAGACCACCCGCAACGCCTGCGAGAAGTTTCGCCACATCCCCACCACCGTCATCAACTTCGTGGAGGGGACCCGCTTTACCGAGGAAAAACGAGAGGCGACCCGTTCCCGTTACCAGCACCTGATACCACCCAAGGCGGCGGGGCTGGCCTTCACCCTGGCGGCCATGGGAGAGCAGTTCGACAGTCTGATCAACGTCACCATCAGTTATCCGGACAACGCAGAGGCCCCGTTCAAGGACTTTTTGATGGGGCGGATGAAGCGCATCCGGGTACGCATCGAGGAGCTGCCGGTGGACGGGCAGCTGGTAGGGGATTACTTCAATGACAAGCAGTTCAAGCGCGGCTTCCAGGCGTGGCTGAACCAGCGCTGGCAGGAGAAAGACGAGGTGCTGGAAGGCTGGCAGCAGGCTCAGGCGCCCGTGTCGTTGACCGCCAAGGAGAGCGCCGACGCCAGCTCGGGCAGCTGATCCTCGCTGAACACGGCAATGCCGTGGCGGCGCAGCAGGGCCGTGGTCTTGCCCTCCCCCGCCACGGAAACCCCCTCGAAGCGGCCATTGTAGATGCGACCACTGCCGCAGGAGGGGCTTCCCTCTTTCAGCAAGGCGAAGCGGATGCCCTGCCGCTGGCAGATCGCCAGCGCCAGTTCGGCGCCACGATCGAACTCCGCCGTCACATCCAGCCCGCTTTCGGTCACCACTAGCTCGCCCTGCCGCTCGGCGGGAGGACGCGGGGTCGACAGACCGCCTGCCACCTCGGGGCAGAACGCCAGTGCCCGCCCTTCGGCGCCCAGTTCACTCAGCCAGTCGCTGATGATCCCCTTGCTCTGGCCGTCGTAGCGAACCGGCTGGCCCAGCAGACAGGCGCTTACCAATACCTTGTGCACTCCTGCGTCACTCATGCTTCGTTCTCCATTGGTCGACCAGATACCTTGGTGCATAGCCGTCGTAGTACGGCGGCATTGGATCCAGCAGGCAGACGCTGACCAGCACCCGGGGCGGTGCTTTGTTCATGCCTCGGCTCCATTCATCACCTGATCGAACATCACGCAGCAGGGGTTTTCCAACCGATAGAGGATGGCGGGACGCTGCTTGCCGGTGCGCTTGCGACCGGTGTCCACCAGGATGTCGGCGCGATGGATCCGCTTGCGAAACGCCGCCGTGTTCATCGGCGTCTGCAGGACGATCTCGAAGGCCCGTTGCACCTCGGAGAGGGTGAATTCGGTCCCCAACAGTTGCAGCGGCAAGGTGCTGTAGCGGCTCTTGATGCGCAGCCGCTCCAGCCCTCTGGCGATCAGTTGGTCGTGATCGAAGGCGAGGTCGAGGCCAGACAAGGCCGAGAGCGGGTGCCAATGACCTCGTACTGCCTCCGCTCTGGGTTCCACCAGACAGAGATAGACCAGGGTGGTGGACCAGCCACGGGGATCCCGCTCCAGATTGCCGAGGGTACAGACCTGTTCGCTGTAGCAATGACCCAGCCCCCACTCCGCCAGCAGACGGTGGCGGGCGGCATCCAGATCCCGGTCCCGGGTCTCGTCGATGCGCAGGGCCGGCAACTGCCAGCAGTGGGTAAAGGGGGGGCGATCCCGGGTCTCGAGCAGCAGTTCGAGCCGCTCCTCGTTCAACCGCAGCACCACCATATCCAGACTCATTCTCGGCATCCTGGTCGACCTGCTCGCCTTCTAATAATGTTTGGTAGATAATATCACAAGAATATTATGTGCAGGAGCCACCCATGGGAACCATCGCCAGCCTGGATATAGATGCGCAGAAGGGCTTTACCCCTCTCTGCCCGAACGAACTGCCCGTCGCGGGCGGGGCTGACATAGTGGCGGCCCTCAACGCGCAGGCCACCCTCGCCACCCTGCGAGTCGGCAGCAAGGATGCCCACCCCGCGAACGCCGCCTGGGTCGTGACAAGCCCCGCCGCCATGCTGCAACCCCTGGATCTGCCCAATGCCGATCTCACCTGGCCGGCTCATTGCGTGCCGGGCACCTCGGGATTCGAGCTGCTCGATGGCCTGCCCGCCCCCATCGACTATGACTTCTTCGTCTGGAAGGGGGTCGAGCCGGATCTGCATCCGTACGGCGCCTGCTTCCACGACCTGGCCGAGCGCCGCAGCACCGGGCTTATCGAATTCCTGCAAGCACGGGGCGTCAGCACAGTGCTGGTGGGAGGCCTCGCCACCGACTACTGCGTCAAGACCAGCGTGCTGCAACTGCGCCGAGCCGGTCTGCGGGTCATCGTTCATCTCGACGCCTGTCGTGGCATCACCCCCGAGACGGTGGCCAGCGCCCACTCCCAGATGATCGAGGCGGGCGCCGAACTGGCCCAAACCCTGACCGATGTACAACGCCTGCTGGACGCCTGATATGCCGCCGATCCTCACCCGCCAACCCGATACCGGCGCCTGCACATTACCCATGCAGCAGGGGCGTGCCATAGTGCTCACCCGTCTGCGAGGAGCCTGATATGCCTCCGATTCTCAACAGCCTGCTCGACACCGACGCCTACAAACTGCACATGCAGCAGGCGGTGTTCCATCGCTACCCGGATGCCGAGGTGGTGGCCGAGTTCCACAGCCGCAACGAAGAGGATCTGCTGCCCATGATGGGCCAGATCGAGGAGCAGCTGCACCTCGCCGGCTCCTTGCGGCTGACCAGGCCCGAGCTCGACTTCCTGGCCGAGCGCCCCTTCTTCACCGCCGATTACCTCGATCACCTGCGCCGCAAGCCGCTCGATGCCTCCCTGCTCAAGGTGTTCGAACGGGATGGTCGCATCAATGTGCGAGTCGAGGGGCCCTGGCAGGATGTGATCCTGTGGGAAATCCCGGTGCTCGCCATCATCAGCGAGATGCGCAACCGCTTCCGCTATCCCCAGTTCGGGGTGAGCCATGCCCTGGCGCGACTGGACCAGAAGCTAGACAAGCTGGAGCGGGAGCTGAGCCCGGCGGAGATGCAGGATTTCAACCTCATCGACTTTGGCACCCGCCGCCGCTTCTCCCACGCCGTGCAGGATGCGGTGGTGGGTCGTCTCAAGGAGCGCCTGCCAGCATTCAAGGGCACCAGCAACTACCAGCTGGCCCAGAAATACCGGCTGCCGGCGGTGGGCACCCAGGCCCACGAATGGTTCCAGGCCCACCAGCAGCTCGGCTTCCCGCTGGAGCACAGCCAGCGCGCAGCCCTCACCAGCTGGCTGGATGAATTCACCAACCACCTCGGCATAGCCCTGACCGATTGCATCACCATGGATGCCTTCCTGCGCGACTTCGACTTCGAGCTGGCCAGCCGCTATCAGGGGCTGCGCCACGACTCCGGCGATCCCGTGGTGTGGGGCGAGAAGGCCATAAGCCACTACCAGCGGCTCGGCATCGACCCAAGAGACAAGACGCTGGTGTTCTCCGACGGGCTCAATCTCGACAAGGCGGTGCAGCTGCTGCGCCACTTCCGGGGCCGCATCAACACCAGCTTCGGCATCGGCACCCAGCTCACCTGCGATCTGCCCGGCGTCACTCCCATGAACATCGTCTTCAAGCTGATGGAGTGCAACGGCGGCCCCGTTGCCAAGATCTCCGACAGCCCGGGCAAGACCCTGTGCCGGGATGCGGACTTCATCCGCAACCTCAAGCAGGCGTTCCACGTCGGGGTGTAACGCGCCTTTTTGAGGGGCCCATCTTGCGCAGAGCACGACAGGCCCCCTACCATGACCCTTTTGCAAGGTCCGACTCGTGTCGGGCCTTTCTCTTGCCCGAACGACAGACCACAAGGAACTGCCCATGACTTCGAAATGGATATTTGCCCTCACCGCCCTGCTGGCCAGCCTGGGCGCCACCGCAGCCGAGCCATTGCGAGTCTCCGCCATTCCGGACGAAGCCCCCACCGAGTTGCAGCGCAAGTTTGCCCCGCTGGGTGACTACCTGGCCAAGCAGACCGGCCGCGAGGTGGTGTTCGTACCGGTCAACGACTATGCCGCCGTGGTGGAGGCGCTGGCCGCCGGCAAGCTAGACATGGCCTGGCTCGGGGGCTTCACCTATGTGCAGGCCCATCGCCGGGCCGACAAGGTGGTGCCGCTGGTGCAGCGCCAGGAGGACGCCCAGTTCACCTCCAAGTTCATCGCCAACGCCGACAGCGGTATCAAGACCCTGGCCGACACCAAAGGCAAGGACTTCGCCTTCGGCTCCCCCTCCTCCACCTCGGGCCACCTGATGCCGCGCCACTTCCTGGCCGAGCAGGGCATCAATCCGGAGCGTGACTTCGCCCATGTCGCCTTCTCCGGCGCCCACGACGCCACCGTCGCCTGGGTCGCCTCCGGCAAGGTGCCGGCCGGTGCGCTCAACGCCTCGGTGTGGGACAAGCTGGTGGAAGAGGGAAAGGTCGATACCGCCAAGGTCAAGGTGATCTGGACCACGCCGACCTACTTTGACTACAACTGGACGGTGCGCGGCGACCTGGATCCGGCGCTGCAGGAGAAGATCAAGCAGGCCTTCCTCAGCCTGGATCCTGCCGTCCCGGCCCAGGCCGAGATCCTCAAGCTGCAGCGGGCCAGCCGTTTCATCGAAACCAGGCCCGAGAACTACCAGGGCATCGAAGCGGCCGCGACCCAGGCCGGTCTGCTGAAGTGATCGCCGTTGCGCTGGAGGGGGCAGGACTGAGGCTCGGCGAGAGTCGCATCCTGCATCCGCTTCGCCTGCAGATCGAGGCGGGGGAGTGTGTCGCCATCATAGGACCGAGCGGCGCGGGCAAGACCAGCCTGCTGCGGCTGATCGGCACCGAGCTGCGTGGCGAGGGTAGGCTTGCCCTCTGGGGCCAGGATCCCTGGGCTCTCTCCACCCGGGCCCGCCAGCGGCTGCGCAGCCGGATCGGCATGGTCTGGCAACAGCCTCCGCTGCCCGCCTCCCAGCCGGTGGTGACTGCCGTGCTGGCCGGCAGACTCGGCCAGTGGTCCCTCGCTCGCTCACTGCTTTCGCTGCTGCGCCCCTGCGACCCGGACGGTGCACGGGCCGAACTGGCCCGCCTCGGCCTCGCCGACAAGTGGCAGCAGCGCTGCGGCGAGCTCTCCGGTGGCCAGTCGCAGCGGGTCGGCATCGCCCGGGTGCTCTATCAGCAGCCGGACCTGATGCTGGCCGATGAACCCGTCTCCGCCCTCGATCCCGTGCTCGCCCAAAGCAGCCTGGATGCCCTGCTGGCGCAAGCCCGCACTCGCGGCAGCACTCTGATCGCCAGCCTGCACGCGGTCGACCTGGCCCTCGAGCGCTTCCCCCGCATCATAGGCCTGCGCGAAGGGCGGATGCAGTTCGACAGCCCCGCCACCGCCGTCACCCCGGCCATGCTGGCCGCCCTCTATGCCGGCGAGCAGGAGGCACTGCCGTGCAGCGGCTGATGCGCCGCTGGCGCCATCCCCTGCCCTGGCTGCTGGCGCTGATCGGCTTCAGCCTGTGGCAGCAGGCCGACGGCTGGCTCGGCCTGCTTGATGGCCAGAGCTGGCGGCAGATGGGCAACTTCCTCGCCACCAGCTGGCCACCCCGCCTTGATCAGAGCTTTCTCGCCCTGACCCTGACCGCCACCCTGGAGAGTCTGGCCGTGGCGACCCTGGGGCTGGCCGGCGCCCTGCTGCTCGGCATTCCGTTCGCCCTGCTCGGCTCCCGTGCCCTGTCGCTGGCCGAGCTGGGCCCCATCCCCAGCCCGCTGCGCGGCGCCTTGCGCGCCTTCAGCCGGTTCATCGCCATCCTGCTGCGCAGCCTGCCCGAGCTCATCTGGGCACTGCTGTTCGTGCGCCTCTCCGGGCTCGGGCCGCTCGCCGCCATCCTGGCCATCGCCGTCAGCTACGGCGGCATGCTGGCCAAGGTCTACAACGAGATCATGGAGAGCGGAGCCCTGCAACCGGCCCGTGCCCTGCTGCTCGGCGGCAGCGGCCGCCTGCAGGCGCTCTGGTACGGCGTGCTGCCTGCGGTGCGTCAGGAGCTGCTCTCCTACACCGTCTATCGCTGGGAGTGTGCCCTGCGCGCCTCCGTCATCATGGGCTTCGTCGGCGCCGGTGGGCTCGGCCAGCAGCTCGAACTTTCGTTGCGCATGTTTTCCGGCGGCGAAGTGGTGACCCTGCTGCTGGCCTTCATCCTGCTGGTCACGCTGGCGGATGGCCTCAGTGCCTGGCTGCGCCACAGCCGCGCTCCCGGCCTGCAACTGCTGATCTGCCTGGGGCTGGCTGGTACCCTGGCGTTCCATCAGCTCGACTGGCGCATGTTGAGCTTCTCCTTCGGCGGACTGGGGCAGTTTGTCGGCGAGTTTCTGCAACCGGACTGGTCACGTCCCTTCCTGCTGACGGTGGGCACCGGCCTGCTCGATACGGTGCAGATGGCGCTGCTGAGCACCCTGTTGAGCGCCCTGCTGGCACTGCCGCTGGCCTGCCTCGCCCGCCACTGCTGGCCGCTGCGGTTGCTGTTCAACCTGCTGCGCTCCGTGCCCGAGCTCATCTTCGCCAGCCTGCTGGTGATCGCGGTCGGGCTGGGGCCGGTGGCGGGCATACTGGCGCTCACCCTGCACACCACTGGGGTGCTGGCCCGGCTGTTCGTGGAGACGCTGGAGAACGCGGATCAGACCCCCCGCCTCGCCCTGCAATTGAGCGGTGCCGGCCCCACGGCCAGCTTCTGGTACGGTCTGTTCCCGCTGGTGTCACGGCAGTGGCTGGCTTACAGCCTCTATCGCGGTGAGATGAACCTGCGCGCCGCCACCATCCTCGGGGTGGTGGGCGCAGGCGGACTGGGACAGCAGCTCTATGTATCCCTGAGTCTGTTTCGTTACGATCAGGCGGCCACCCTGATCCTGGCCATCTTGCTGCTGGTCTGGCTGGCGGAAGCCATCAGCCGCCGCACCCGGTTGCCGCGCCCCGCGCCTTCCCAGCGAGACTGCCAGATCTGAATCAGGTTTGATCCGACTCCGTCCGCCCTGCCCGACGAGGCGGCCGGTTCTGGCGGCCACAAAAACAAAAAGCCCGCCGGTTCGCACCGGCGGGCTTTCTTCATGCGGTCAGGTAACAATCAATCTTTCTTGGCCAGCAGGAATTTCACCAGCTGGTTGAACTGCTCCTGGGAAGTGATGGATTCAATCTTCACCATGTACTTGCCATTGACCAGGAAGGCCGGCACACCACGCACGTTGTAGCTCTCGGTGTTGCGGTCGAACTGGGAGACCATGCCGGAGACGGCGAAGCTGTCGACGGCACCGTCAAACTCCTCGGCCGGCACGCCGTTGTCCACGAAGATCTGCTTCACGTCGGCACGGCTCTGCGGCACCTGACGCTGGGTGTGGATCTTGTCGAAGATGACCGGAGTCAGCTTGCCTTCCACGTTCAGCAGATTGGCAACCGCATAGGCACGCTGCATCTCGGGGCCCATCTCGCGACCCAGGAAAGCCACCGGGTTCTTCTTCATCGCCACGCCTTCCGGCAGGCTCTTCTTAAGCTCCTCGGCAATCGGCTCGAACTTGGCGCAGTGCGGGCAGAAGTAGGAGAAGAACTCCAGTACTTCAGGTTGGGCGCTACCGGTCTGGGTGACCACGTCATAGTTGACGCCTTCCTTGAATTCCGGGGCGGCGTGAACCATGGGGATCATCAGCATGGCAGCGAGGAAAAATAGTACTTTTTTCATGACGTTTCCTGTTAAGGGATCACTGTGAGGCACGCCCGGCGAACCGAAGCAGTCCAAGCCTATTGCGTCCCCCTCCTGCCGTCAATGGCAAAGGCGGGTGGGCGAGCCCCTCGTCGTGACATCCCGGGTTCGGTTGCCGGGGCTTGCCCGGCTTACCCGCTCGGCATCAGCGGCAGTGCCTGGCGCGCGGCCCGCCGGTCACACTCTGGGCATCGCGAACCGGCTATCTGCTCACCAGTTCGGCATCAGCGTCAGAGGCGGGGCCTTGAGCGCCGCCAGCTGGTCGTGCAGGGTCGCGATCTGCTGGCGCCAGTAGTGATCCGTATTGAACCAGGGGAAGTGACGGGGGAAGGCGGGGTCTTCCCAGCGCCTTGCCAGCCAGGCCATGTAGTGGACGATGCGCATGGCTCGCAGCGGCTCTATCAGCGCCAGCTCCCGAGGGTCGAACTCCATGAACTCTTCGTAGCCCGCCAGCAGGGTGTCGAGCTGGATCTGCTGCTCGTGGCGCTCACCGCTCAGCATCATCCAGAGATCCTGAATGGCGGGGCCGGTGCGGCAGTCGTCGAGATCGACGAACAGGGGGCCGTCACGCCACAGGATGTTGCCCGGGTGACAGTCGCCATGCAGGGAGATGCGGGCCACATCCAGGGTCATGGCGTCGCTCACGTGCCGGATCAGCTCGTCGAGCACCCCGAAGAAGGACTTGGCCAGGCCGCTCGGCACCCATTCACCGGCCGCCAGCAGCTGACGCGGCTCGTGCAGCATGCTCTCCACATCCAGCTGGATGCGATGATGGAAGGAGTGACTGGCCCCGACCCGGTGAATGCGACCAAGGTAGCGTCCCACCCACTCCAGCTGATCCAGGTTGTCCACCTCGAACTGACGGCCCCCGACGCTCTGCCAGATGGCGAAGGGGTAACCCTGATGCTCCAGCAGGGTCTCGCCAGCAAACGCGATGGGGGCGGCCACCGGGATCTCCGTCTCATTGAGACGGGCGGCAAACTCATGCTCCTCGAGGATCTGGGCCCGGCTCCAGCGACCGGGACGATAGAACTTCACCACGTAGCGGCGACGATCCTCATCCTGAAACTGGTAGACCCGGTTTTCATAGCTGTTGAGCTCGATGAGGCCGGAGTCGATGCGCAGGCCGCTGAGATCGATCGCATCCATGATGAGGTCGGGATTGAGGTCGGAATAGTTGAAACGCATGTCATCCACCATGAGAAAGGGGCGCTGTTGCGCCCCATTCTATCCGATCCTGCCCGGGATGGACGACCCGCCCTCCCGTAAACCCTCACAACCTGCTGATATATTTGCTGGGTTGTTTCAGTGCAGGTTGCCCTGGTGGTCACAACCGGCTGATAAATTTGCTCGGCTGACGCAGGATCCCCTTGTTGTCGTCCGGCGCGGCCCCTTCCCGCTTGAGCACGAACTGGACATCCAGGGTCGGCCGCTTCAGGTTGAAGGGATCCACCGCCAGGCTCACCGGCAGGGTGAAAATTTCCCCTGGTTTGAGAGTCACTTCCCGCGGACCGAACCACTGGTGTTCCGGCAACCCCTCCACATCCAGCTGATAGGTCTGGGACTGCAGGGTCTTGTTGAGGATCTTGAGGGTATAGGTGTTCTCGATGAGCCCCTCGCTGTTCTCCCGGAACAGCTGGTTGCGATCCCGCAGGATATCGAGCCCCATGGGCATGATCGACATGGCGTTGTAGACGAAGACTACCAGCATGATGACCATCACCAGGCCATAGCCGAGCAGCTTGGGCCTGGCCACATGGGTCTGGTTGTGGGCCAGCTTGTGCTCAGTGGTGTAGCTGATCAGTCCCTTCGGATAGCCCATCCGATCCATGGTCTGGTCGCAGGCATCGACGCAGGCGCCGCAGTTGATGCACTCGTACTGCAGGCCATCGCGGATGTCGATGCCGGTCGGGCAGACCTGCACGCAGAGGTCGCAGTCGATGCAGTCCCCCAGCCCCAGCGCCTTGGGGTCGGCCTTGCGGCCACGGGCGCCACGGGTCTCGCCGCGCTTGGTGTCGTAGCCGACGATGTAGGTGTCCTTGTCGAACATGGCGGACTGGAAGCGGGCGTAGGGGCACATGTGAATGCACATGATGGCCCGCATCCAGCCGGCGTTGCCGTAGGTACAGGCAGCGAAGAAGATCACCCAGAAGATGACCCAGCCGCTCGCCTGCAGGGTGAAGAAGTCAGGCACCAGTTGGAACATGTCCTGGAAGTAGGCGACGAAGGTGAGGCCGGTGCCCAGCGACAGCAGGATCCAGGCCAGGTGCTTGGCGCCCTTGCGGGCCAGCTTCTCGCCACTCCAGGGGGCGGCATCCAGCTTGCGGCGCTTGTTGGCGGCGCCTTCCAGCTTCTCCTCGAACCAGATGAACATGAAGGTCCATACCGTCTGTGGGCAGAGATAGCCACACCAGACCCGGCCGAGGAAGGTGGTAACGAAGAAGAGGGCGAAGGCGGCGATCATGAAGACCCAGGCCAGCAGGGTCAGGTCCTGCGGCCAGATGGTGGCGCCGAAGATGTGGAACTGCTGATGCTCCAGATCGAACAGAACCGCCTGGCGGCCGTCGTAGCGCAGCAGGGGCAAAGTGACGAAGAGGGCGACGAAGAACCAGCCCATGGCCTTGCGCACCCGCTGCCAGTAGCCGGTCTGGGACCTGACGTAGATGCGGTTGCCGGGATTGAACCTGTCATCGCCCGCCTTGAACGTGTGGGGATTGAAGGTCCCGGTGACGTTCTTGTCGGTCACATCCTTGATATCGATCTTGTCCTGGTCGGCCATTGCAACACATCGCTCCACTCATATTGTTATGAAGCCGATTATATCTTAAACAGCCTGCTAATTGTGTGGGTTAAATGTATCTATAGTTCGAGTGCCGTCGCAATTTCAGGCAACAAAAAAGGCCCATAGCCAGTTGACTATGCGCCTTTATAGAGATTCCCTTGAAACCTTCCTCTTCCAGCAACCCAGCGGTCGGGTTACTTGATGCCGCGGGCCTTGAGCAGGGCTTCCTTGAAGTCAGGAACATGGTCCTTGGCCAGGCCCGGGATCATCGCCTGCTTGTCGGATTCGCGCATCTTGAGGTGGTAGATCAGCATGTCGTCGGTCAGCTCGGACAGGGCGCCGTCATAGCCCGCCTCCGCCGCCAGTTTGGCGATGAATTGCACCAGGCTGAGATCCTGCTCCTTGATCCAGGCGGGCTGCAGCAGCTCCAGCAGCTCTTCGATACGATGACATTGCATAGACGACCTCTTTAAATCTGTCATGTGAAACTCAGGCAACCTTACCCATCAAGGCTACTTCGATACGATCCCGGCCATTATGCTTGGCCTGATAGAGGGCCGCATCCGCTTTTTGGATGAGCTCGGCGATGGAGTGGTGCTGATCCGGCACCAGGGTCGCCACCCCGAAGCTGCAACTGACCCGCCCCGAGACCCGGGACTTGTGGTGGGGAATACCCAGGGTGCGCAGGGCCGTGCGCACCTGTTCGGCGATCTGCATGGCCCCCTGCAAGGTGGTACAGGGCAGCAACAGGGCGAACTCCTCCCCGCCGTAACGGGCGGCCAGATCGTCCTCCCGCCGCAGCACCTCGGCCAACAGGCTCGCCACCTGCTGCAGGCACTGGTCCCCCAGTTGATGGCCATAGTGATCGTTGAACTGTTTGAAGTAGTCCACATCCACCAGCACCAGGGAGAGGGGTGCCCTGGCTCGATGGCAGCGGCGCCAGGCACGCGCCAGGGTGTCGTCGAGGTGAGCCCGGTTTGCGATGCCAGTCAGGCCGTCCAGGCGGGAGGTGAGCTTGAGATGCTCGGAGACCACCTTGAGCTCCGCCACCAGCTCGGCATTGGAAAAACTGTGATAGAGGGAAGCCACCTGATCCCGTCGCAACCGGCGCAGCAGGGTCGGCAGGAACACGAACAGGTAACCCGCCAGCATGCAGGAGACGATCCGCTCCTGCTCGTTGCCGCCACCGAGTTCGAACAACATGGCAAACCCGAGGGGCAGTACAGCCCCGTAGAGGGTGCGGCGACTGCCGAACAGCATGATGGCGCTGCCGGTGAGGATCAGGCTGGTGAGCATCATCATGGCGGCGCGGTAGGTGTCGGGCAGCCTGTCCATGTAGAGCAGCACGCCGAGCGCCCAGATGATGGAGGTGATGGTCACCCCGATGAACAGCTCTCGTTCCAGCACTGGCAGCGGGAGCTCCGCCAGCCGGGGCTGACGCCAGCGAAGGTGCCATCCGCGCCCCAGCAACAGCAGAAAGACCAGGCCCAGCCAGCCGAGCGCTTCCCCGGCGGGCAGGTAGTCGTGGAACAGCAGGCTCCAGCTGATCGCCAGCAGCGCCAGACAAGGCAGGCTGAAGGAGGCGTGGGTATAGAGCTGGGCCATGATGGCACGCCGTACCTGGTGTTTCACACTCTGGGTCAACTGGGTACTCCCTGTACAAGAGCCGCACAGTTTAACACTCCCTTTTCCTGCTCAACAATCAATCGCCCGCTATTAAGCAGCCACTCAGCCCCTGACGCGGCGTGCCACACCGGCAGGATCCCGAGCAGTCACCCCAGCCTGCCCAGGCTTGCCGTACCACGCCGACAGGATCATCGGCCGCCCATGGCTCACTCAGCCCTTCTCGAGCTCGTCAAGAATGGGACATTGCGGATTCGCGTCCCCATGGCAGCACCCCACCACCTCCTCCAGGGAGCTGAGCATGGCCTGCAGACCGGCAATGCGGGCCCGCAGATCGACGATCTTCTCCTGGGCCAGCTTCTTCACCTGGGCGCTGGTCCTGTGTTCGTCCCGATAGAGCGCCAGCAGCTCCTGACACTCCTCCAGATTGAAGCCGGTCTCCCGCGCCCGCTTGACGAAGCGCAGCTCCCGCAGGGCACCGTCTGTGTAGCTGCGATAGCCGTTGTCACTGCGCACCGGAGCCGAGATGAGACCGATGCTCTCGTAGTAGCGGATGGTCTTGGCGGACAACCCAGTGGCCTTGGCAACCTTGCTGATGTTCATGGATGACTCCTCTTCGATTCAGATTGGCGCTGGCTGCCCGCCCTGGGCTGCCAGCGTTTCAGTAACAGGGAATTGCTCAATACCGTGATGCTGCTCAGGGCCATGGCCGCCCCCGCCAGCTCGGGGCTGAGATAGCCCAGCGCCGCCAGCGGAATGCCGATGATGTTGAACACGAAGGCCCAGAACAGGTTCTGTTGTATGGTGCGCCAGGTCGCCGCCGAGATGTCGATGGCATCGGCCACCAGCCGCGGGTCAGATCGCATGAGCGTGATGGCGGCGGTCTCCATGGCCACGTCCGAACCTGAACCCATGGCGATGCCCACGTCTGCCGCCGCCAGCGCCGGGGCGTCGTTCACCCCGTCTCCCACCATGGCCACCAGCCCGCTGGTTTGCGCCCGCAGCGCCTCCACTTTTTCCACCTTGCCGGCGGGCAACACGGAGTCGAAGGCACCATCCAGCCCCAGTTTGGCGGCGATATGGGCCACAGGTGCCGGGGCGTCACCGCTCACCAGCCAGCTGGCGATGCCGCGCTGACGCAGGGTGGCGATGGCCTCGGGGCTCTCGGGTCTCAGGGAATCGGCCAGGGCGGCGATGCCGACCGCCACGCCGTCGATGGCAACCCAGACCCGGGTCGCGCCGTCGGCGGGCGCTTCATCCTGTTGTGGCGGCTCAATGCCGAGCTGAGCCAGCAGAGCGGGATTGCCGATGGCCACCGAGTGGCCCGCCACCTTGCCGAGGATACCCGCACCGACCCGCACCTCCACGGCCTCGGGCTGGGGCAGCACAGCCTCTTTGCCGACCGCTTCGCGCATCGCCAGCGCCAGAGGATGCTCGCTCGCCTGCTGCAGGGCGGCGGCGAGGCGCAGTTGTTCATCGGTGCCGCTCCAGCCGACCAGCACGGGCTTGCCCTGGGTGAGCGTGCCTGTCTTGTCAAAAATCAGCGCCTTGATGGCGTGGGCCTTCTGCAGGGTATCCACGTCCTTGATCAGGATGCCGTGGCGGGCCGCCACCCCGGTGCCGGTGACGATGGCGGCCGGGGTCGCCAGCCCCAGGGCGCAGGGACAGGCGATCACCAGCACGGCGACGGCGGCGAGCAGCGCCTGACCGAAGTCGTTGCTGTAGGCATACCAGGCCAGCAGGGTGAACAGGGCGATGGCCATGACCACGGGCACGAAGATGGCGGAGACCTTGTCCACCAACTGTTGCAGCGGCGCCTTGCCCATCTGGGCACGCTCCACCAGGGCGATGATCTTGCTGAGGCTGGAGTCCTCCCCCACGGTGGTGGCCTCGATCTCCAGCACACCGGAGCGGTTGATGGCACCACCCAGCACAGCATCCCCCTGCGCACGCGGCACCGGCAGGCTCTCACCGGTGAGAATGGATTCATCAAGCTCGCTCTCACCGCTCAGGATCTTGCCATCCACCGGCACCCGCTCCCCCACCAGTACCCGCAGCCTGTCGCCACGCAGCACCTCGTCGATGGCGACGCTCTGCCAGGCCTCGCCACGCCAGACGGTGGCGGTGTCCGGCCGCAACGCCATCAGCTCGCGAATGGCGGACTGGGTACTGCGGCGGGCCCTCGCCTCCAGCAGTTTCCCGAGTGAAATCAAGGTAATGATGATGGCGCTCGCCTCGAAATAGAGCTTGCCGCTGGCGGCCACGCCTAAGGTCAGCAGCAGATAGAGGCTGTAGAAATAGGCGGCACTGGTGCCTGTCACCACCAGCACATCCATGTTGGCGGCGCGGTTCTTGAGGGCAAGCCAGGCGCCGCGATAGAAGCGGGCCCCGATCCAGAATTGCACCGGAGTGGCGAGCACCAGCTCCAACCAGGCGGGTAGATGCCAGGGTAGCAGGCCGGCCATGGCGACCATGCCCACCAGCAGCGGCAGGGTGAGCAGGGCCGAGATCACCACCTGAGTCAGCGCCTGGCGGGCGGCGGCGGCCTCCTGCTCCTCACGGGCCAGCAGTTGCTGACGGCGCTGGCTGACGGAGCCTTGCGCCAGCTGGGCACCGAAGCCAAGCGCTTCTATATGGGTGCGCAGGGAAGCCGGGGTCTGGGTGCCGGGCACCAGCAGGATGCGGGCCTGCTCGAGGGAGAAATTGACCTCGGCCGAGATGACGCCAGGCAGTGCCGCCAGCATCTTGTTCAGCCGCGCCGAACAACCGGCACAGGTCATGCCGCTGATTTGAAACGACACTGATTCGCTGCCATAGCCGTAACCCTGCGCGGCTATGCTGTCCAGCACCGCAGGCAAGCGCACCGGATCGCTCAACTCGATGGCCGCCTGCTCCAGCGCGAAGTTGACGCTGGCCGTCACGCCATCGAGCTGGTTGAGGGCGGCCGTGATGCGGCTGGCGCAGTTGGCGCAGCTCATGCCGCTGACGGGAAGTTGAATATGCATGGTCATGACAATCCTCCTCGGATAGACCAGCAAACCTTAACCTTTACTGTAAGGGCAAGCTCAAGTGAGCGCACCGACTTTTTGTGCAACTAAAAAACGGCGCCTGTTGGCGCCGTTGATACGATCGGTAGCATGCCGATCTGCCCTCTTCTCCCCTCTCGGGAGAAGAGCCGGGGATGAGGGAACCTAGTCGTCAGATGCCGTACTGGACGCGATAGGCCTTCATGGCCGCCAGTTGCTCGGCCAGCGCGGGCTGCTCTGCCTGCTTCTCTTCCAGATAGGCGATGAGGTCGCTCATCTGGATGATGGCGATGATGTGGGCGCCGTAGTCACGCTCCACTTCCTGGATGGCGGAGAGCTCCCCCTTGCCCTTCTCCTGACGATCCAGGGCGATCAGCACCCCGGCCAGGGAGGCGCCGTTGGCCTGGATCAGATCCATGGATTCGCGGATGGCGGTCCCGGCGGTGATGACGTCGTCCACCAGCATGATGCGCCCCTTGAGCGGGCTGCCCACCAGATTGCCGCCTTCGCCGTGATCCTTGGCTTCCTTGCGGTTGAAGCACCAGGGCACGTCCACGTCGTGCTGCTCCACCAGCTGCACCGCGGTGGCGGAGGCGATGGGGATCCCCTTGTAGGCCGGGCCAAACAGCACATCGAATTCGATGCCGGCATCCATCAGGGCGGCGGCATAGAAGCGACCGAGGCGGGCCAGATCGCGACCGCTGTTGAACAGGCCGGCGTTGAAGAAGTAGGGGCTCTTGCGGCCGGATTTCAGGGTGAACTCACCGAATTTGAGAACCTGTTTCTCCAGGGCGAACTCGATAAATTGACGCTGGTAGGCTTTCATTCTGGCTCCTTGCTTGGCTTGTCGTTTACTGGTGTGGGGGTATAAAAAAACGCGGTCAATGCCGCGTTTTTCAAATCAGAAATTCAGGAGAGCGCCTGCTTCTGCAGCGCTATGATGTCGTCGATGCCGCCCTTGGCGAGCGCCAGCATCGCCAGCAGCTCCTCGTGGGTGAAGGGCTCGGCCTCGGCGGTGCCCTGCACCTCTATGATGCGACCGTCTTCGGTCATCACCACGTTCATGTCGGTCTCGGCGGCGGAATCTTCTACATACTCCAGATCGCAGATGGCTTCGCCCTGATACATACCGACGGAGACGGCGGCGATCATCTGCTTGAGCGGGCTCTGCTTGAGCATGCCCTTCTCGACCATCCAGTTCAGCGCATCCACCAGGGCCACGCAGGCACCTGTGATGGCGGCGGTGCGGGTGCCGCCGTCGGCCTGCAGCACGTCACAGTCCACAGTGATGGAGTGCTCGCCAAGCGCGGTCAAGTCCACGGCGGCACGCAGGGAGCGGGCGATCAGTCGGGAGATCTCCAGGGTGCGACCGCTCTGCTTGCCGGCGGCCGCCTCGCGGTTCATGCGCGAATGGGTGGAGCGCGGCAGCATGCCGTACTCGGCGGTGACCCAGCCCTGACCCTTGCCTTTCAGGAAGCGCGGCACGCTGGTGTCGACGCTGGCGGTGCACAGCACGCGGGTGTGGCCGAACTCCACCAGCACAGATCCTTCCGCATGCTTGGTGAAGTTGCGGGTGATGGTAACCGGGCGCACTTGCGCGGCACTGCGATCGCTGGGACGGGACATGGGACTGACCTCTGGGCTGGCTGAATTGGCGCAGGAGTATAAGCCATTGCTACTCAAATATCAGCCGCTAAAACCACGGCATCGGCTGACGGGACAAGCCTGGCTGAGTATACTGGCCGCACACTTCATCAAGCCCGGAACAATCAATGATTCACAGCATGACCGCCTACGCCCGCAAGGAATTCAAGGGCGACTGGGGCACAGCCGTTTGGGAAATTCGTTCGGTCAACCAGCGCTATCTGGAAACCTACATCCGCCTGCCGGAGCAGCTGCGCAGCCTGGAGCCGGTCCTGCGTGAGCGTTTCCGTGCCAAGCTGCAGCGCGGCAAGGTGGAGTGCAACCTGAGGTTCGAGGCAGCGCAGGCCGCCGCCAGCCAGCTGCACATCAATGAAGAGCTGGCCAAGCTCATCATCGACAGCGCCAACTGGGTAATGAAAGAAGCGGGCCAGGGCCAGCTCAACCCGGTGGACGTGCTGCGCTGGCCGGGTGTCATGGCCGCCGCCGAACAGGACATGGATGCAGTCGCCACCGAACTGCTCGGCGGTTTCGATCTGACCATGGAAGATTTCCTCGCCTCCCGCGCCAGCGAAGGGGCCAACCTCAAGGCGCTGATCCAGCAGCGCCTTGACGGCATCCAGGTGGAAGTGAAGAAGGTGCGCGTACACCTGCCGCAAATCATCGAGTGGCAGCGCCAGAAGCTCACCGACCGCCTGAGCGAGGCCAAGGTGGAGCTGGATCCCGCCCGCATCGAGCAGGAAATCGTGCTGCTGGCCCAGAAGATCGACGTGGCCGAGGAGCTGGATCGCCTGGAGATGCACATCAGCGAAACCATCAAGATCATGAAGAAGGGTGGCGCCTGCGGCCGTCGTCTCGACTTCATGATGCAGGAGTTCAACCGCGAGTCGAACACGCTCGGCTCCAAATCCATCAACGCCGAAGTGACCCAGTCCGCCGTCGAACTGAAGGTCCTCATCGAGCAGATGCGCGAGCAAATTCAAAACATCGAGTGACCCCTCATCGATGCACCAGCCCCCGCCACGCGGGGGCTTTTTTATGCTCGTCTCCCACGGCGATCAGCCGCCTGACTGATGGCAGCCTCGGACAAAGGGAGCCCGACATGCGCCATCACGCAAAGAGGGTCTGCTATGCAGACCCTCTCCTTCTTTTCGATTCATCCCCCGCCCGTGCAGGCTAGACCGGTGACTTCAGCCTGCGGCTGCGCAGCAGCAGGGGGAGCTGGTAGAGCACCAGAGCCCCCAGCACCAGACCGGCGCCGGCCAGCTTGGCAGGGCCCAGCGGCTCGTCGTAGAAGAAGGTGCTCAGGATCAGGGTCCAGACGGGTTCCAGCAGCATCAGCAGGGCGGCGTGGGCCGTGGTCATCTGGCTCAGGGCGTGGGTGAGCAGCCAGTAGCGCAGTGTGGTGGCGATCAGGACGCTGGCAGCAAACCAGCCCCAGATACCAGAGCTGATGTCGGCGGGCCACTGCTCTGTCAGCAGGGAGAGCAGGGTGCCGATCAGGCCGGTCACCGCCAGCTGGATGCAGGTGAGCCAGGTAGGGGGAATGGACTGGGCGAAGTGGCGGTGCACCGCGAGCTGAACCCCCAGGGTGGCGGCAGCGGCCAGAAACCAGAACAGGGACAGGGACACGCCCCACTGGGTGCTGCTGGAGAGCAGCAGCAAGCCGGCCACGGCGATGGGCAGGGTGAGCCAGTAGTGGCGGCCGGGTCTGGCCTGGAAGGCGGCCCAGGCGGCGAGCGGCGCCATCAGGGTGGCCACGCTCATGATGAAAGCGCCACTGCCCAGCGCATCGCTCTGGCTGATGGCGGTGACCCAGAACAGCAGGCTGGCCCCGAGCAGGGTGCCGCAGCCGGCGGCGCGCAGCAGTTGCGAACGGCTGGGGGGCGATTCGCGCAGCCAGGCGAGTGGTAACAGCAGCAGGGCGGCCAGCAGGAAGCGGCTGCCGATAAAGGCGGCGGTGGGCAGTTCGCGAATAGCCTCTTTCGAGAAGAGCCAGCCGGCGGCGGCCAGCAGGGTGACCAGTATCATCAACAGCAGGGGAGCGCGGTTCATCGGGGCATCACAGGGTCAAGGCAAAGGGCAGAGCATAAAGGAAAGCAGGCCGGATTGCCTGCGGCGTTTGCCCCTGCCCCGGGATCAGGCGGGACTATGAGCGGGCACGGGGTGACCCACCAGGGCCACCCGCACTAGTCGTTTTCCAGTGCGGCGAGGCAGTGGGACAGGGTGCGCGCCAGCGCCCCCTGGTTGCGCAGCACCACGGCACGAGCCTGCTCCCCCATCTGGCGGCGGGCGCCCGCATCGCCGAGCAGCGTATTCACCTTGTCGCCCAGGGCATCGGCATCCGCCACCACGGCGGCCCCCCCCTGAGCCACCAGCTGGCGGGTGATGTCGCTGAAGTTGAAGTAGACGGGGCCGGTCAGGCAGGGTTTGCCGAGCGCCGCCGGCTCCAGCAGGTTGTGGCCACCAATCTTCACCAGACTGCCGCCGACGAAGGCGAGATCGGCGGCCGCCAGCATCAGCGGCAGCTCGCCCATGGTATCGCCGAGATAGACCTTGTCCGTCTCGCTCACCGGCTTGCCCTGACCCTGGCAGTGAGAGCGCAGCACGCAGCCGTAGGGGGCGCACAGCTCGGCCACCGGGGCAAAACGCTCGGGATGGCGCGGCACCAGGATCAGCAGGGCAGACGGATGTGCCTTGAGCACCCGATCGAAGGCGGCCAGCACCTGCTCGTCTTCCCCCTGATGGGTGCTGGCGGCGATCCAGACCGGCCGCTCCTGTCCAAGCTGCTGGCGCAGGGCGCGGCCCCGGGCCTGCACCTCGTCGCCAAACTGGATATCGAACTTGATGGAGCCGGTCACCGCCAGCCGCTCGCGGCCTATGCCCAGACGATGGAAGCGATCCGCGTCGTCCTGGTGCTGGCACAGCAGATGAGTCAGCGGGCGGCTGAGGGCATCGAAGGCGCCCTGGAAGCGGGCATAGCGCTGGCAGGATCGCTCGGAGAGGCGGGCATTGAGGATGGTCACCGGCAAGTTGCGTGCCTCGCAGGCCGCCAGCCAGTTCGGCCACAGCTCTGTCTCCATCACCCAGAGGGCGCGGGGCTTGAAGCGCTTGAGGAAGGCCGCGATCGCCCAGGGGTAGTCCAGCGGCGCATAGCGATGCACCACCAGATCCCCGAGCTTGGCCGCCTGCTCGGCGCCGGTGCGGGTGGTGGTGGTGAGCAGTATGGGCAAGGAGGGCTGCTCCGCCTTGAGGGCGCGGATGAAGGGGCTGATGGCCAGCGTCTCCCCCACGCTCACCGCATGGATCCAGAGCGGCGCCTCCTGCCCTGTGGCAGGCGTCCGCCCCAGGTGCTCGGCCCAGCGCTTGCCGAAGCCGGGCTTGCCTTTTTTGGGCTTGTAGAGCGCCAGCAGCGCCAGCGGCAGGCCCAGGTGGATCAGCAGGTTGTAGAGCAGCCGATAGATCATGCTACTGACCTTCGCCGCCGGTCGCGGGCTCAGCCACCGGCTGCAGCGCTATGATCAGGTCCGCCCCGTCACTGCGCTCCAGCCGTTTGCCCGCCTCTATGACCTGCTCCGGCATCAGCTCGATCAGGCACTTGAGGTGGCCGAACTTGCAGGTGCGCTTGAAGCAGGGGCGGCATTCGATGTCGGTGTGGACGATCTCGACTCTGTCCGCCAGGGGCGGTGTGTAGAGCGGCGAGGTGGAGCCATAGACGCCGATCAACGGCCGGTTGAGGGCGGCGGCGACGTGCATCAGGCCCGAATCGTTGGCGATGACCCGACCGGCCAGGGCCATGAGATCGATCGCCTCGTGCAGGCTGGTCTTGCCCGCCAGCACGTGGCAGTTGGGTCGCGACAGAGGATTGATCCGATCCCGTATGGTGTTGGCCACCTCCACATCCTTGCCGGAGCCGAAGATCCACACCTGCCAGCCTTCATCCAGATGCTTCTGGGCCACCACGGCGTAGTGCCCCTCGGGCCAGCGCTTGGCCGGGCCGAACTCGGCCCCCGGGCAGAGCACCAGCACCGGGCGGGCGCGATTCAGGCCGAGCCGCTCCAGGGCCTTGTCCTGATTGACGAGATCCACATGCAGGGACGGATGGGGAATGGACGGGATATCGCTCCGGCTCTTCATCTGTGCCTTGGGGTAGGCCAGCGCCAGATAGGCTTCCACCATCAGCGGGAAGGCCTGCTTGTTGCTGCGCATGTCGTTGAGCAGGCCGAAGCGGTGCTCCCCCTTCCAGCCGGTGCGCACCGGGATCCGGGCAAACCAGGGGATGAGCGCCGACTTCATGGAGTTGGGCTGGATGATGGCCTGATCGTACTTTTCGGCGGCCAGCTGCTTGCCGAGCCGGCGGCGGACCCCCAGCTTGAAGTCACCGTGGCCGAGCGGCATGGGGATAGCCTTGTCCACCTCGGGCATCCGCTCCAGCAGGGCCACGCACCAGGCCGGCGCCATCACATGCAGCTCGCTGTCCGGGTGATTGGCCTTGAGTGCCTTGTAGAGGCTCTGGGACATCACCATGTCGCCGACCCAGGAGGGGCCGATCACCAATATCTTCATCGCGCGTCTTCTCTCGGGACTGGCCCGGCTGTTAATCGTTACTGGGCGAGATTATGCCCCAAGAAAGGCCGAAGAAATAACAGAAGATCCCTGCCTGATGCGCAAGAGGCCTTCAGGGGCAGCACAAGGGGGAGCGGGCCCATGCCCCCGCCGGGGTTTTAGGCTAGAATGGGCGCCAATCCGAGCATGACCCGCCCGCCGGGCGCCAACAAGAGTCCAGAACCCGTGAAAAAACCGACCCTGGCGGCCGTCCTGATCGTCAAGAACGAAGCCGACAACCTGCGCGCCTGCCTCGCCTCCCTCGATGGCCTGGTGGACGAAATCGTCATCCTGGACTCCGGCAGTCAGGATGAGACCCCCGCCATCGCCGCCGAATTCGGCGCCCGCTTCTTCGTCAACACGGCCTGGCCTGGCTTCGGTCGCCAGCGCCGCCTCGCCCAGTCCCATGTCCAGTCCGAGTGGGTGCTGTGGCTGGATGCGGACGAGCGGCTCACCCCGGAACTGAAAGCGGCCATTGTCACCGTCATGGCCAATCCGGCCGGCGACACCATCTACTCCATCCCCCGCCTCTCCTGGGTGTTCGGCCGCTTCATCCGCCACAGCGGCTGGTACCCGGATCGGGTTCTGCGCCTCTATCCCAGGGCGCTCACCGGCTACAACGAGGCGCTGGTACACGAGAAGGTGGAGGTGCGCGCCAACATGAAGATCGTCAACCTGCACGGCGACCTGCTCCACTTCACCTACCGGGATCTGGAGCACTATCTGGTGAAATCCGCCGGCTACGCCAGGGCCTGGGCCGATCAGCGCACCGCCCGCGGCAAGAAAGGTTCCCTCGGCCAGGGGCTGGTGCACGCCCTCGGCTGCTTCCTGAAGATGTACCTGCTCAAGGCCGGCTTCCTCGATGGCAAGCAGGGGCTGCTGCTGGCCATCCTCTCGGCTCACTCCACCTTCGCGAAGTACGCCGACCTCTGGATCCGCCAGCAGCCACAGGCGCCGGACCAGGCACCAAAGTAAGCCGGCATGGCGACACTCCCATGACGAGACAGGGCCCCGAGGGGCCCTGTCTGCATTCTCAGCTCTCTGCCCGCCAGAACGGCGGTGCCCAGCGGGCGATCGCCGCCGCCATGGTCTTGGGATCGAGCTGGCTCATGTCTTCCGGGTGGTCGCTGTCTTCCGGCGGGCTGAAGGCCAGATGACGCCCCTCGCTGTTGAGCGGGCGCCAGCGCAGCGGCGTGGCGGAGCGATGCGCCGGGAAGAAGCCTATGGTGGGCACGTCCAGCGCCGCGGCTATGTGCAGCGGCCCCGTGCTGCCCGCCACGAACAGGGCGGCATTGGCCATCACCTGGCAGAACTTCGGCAGCCCCTCATCGGAGCGATAGATCCAGCCGTTGCCGCCGTGGGCCAGCAGCTCGGCCGCCAGCTGCTCCGCCTTGCCCTCCTCCCCGGGCCCCGCCGTCAGCACGCACTGCAATTCAGGGCAGGCCTGGTTGAGCTTGATGATGAGGCGCGAGTACTGCTCGATGGAGAGGTTGTTGGCCGAGCCGCCGCTGCCGGCGTGCACCATCAACCAGGGGCGGCCCGCATCCAGCTTCAACCGGCTGGCAACTTGCTCGCGCACCTGTTGCAGGCTCTCGGGATCGAAGCTGAGGTAGGGTCCCTGAGGCTCCACCACGCTCAGTTGCTGGTCGACGAGGAAGCGGCGCACCAGATCCAGGTTGTATTCGTACTCCGGCTTCTGGGAGCGGGAGCGACGCTGTACCAGCCGCTGGTTGTAGAGCACCTGGGCCAGCTTGGTGGCCGGGGCCAGCCGGTAGGGAATGTGTGCCTTCCACACCAGCTTGGCGTTACGGGTGTTGGAGAAGAGGCAGATGGAAGCATCGAAGGCGGCCGCCTTGATGCGGGCCAGCAAGGCGCGTTGCTGCTCCTTGTCGGCCCGGGCACCCGGGTCCAGGATGATCTCGTCGATCCAGGGGCAGAGGCGGGCCAGCGGCGCCGTGTAGGAGGGCACCAGGGCAGTCACATGACACTCCATGGAGCGCTTGAGCATGGCAAAACTCGGCCAGGCCAGCATGAAGTCACCAATCTTGTCATTGCGGACTACCAGAATACGTTTCATAAAAAATCCCTTTGCTCCCTGTCACCAATGCAGGGAGGCTTGATGCGCGGTGCGGGTATTCTTGCCTGATGCCGGGCTATTCTCAAGCGAAGACGCCAAGGGGCCCTGATTTGGGCGATCCAACCTGGGGCGTCGCGCCAGAAATCCGCGCCATCCCGGTCGCGACAAACCACCAACAGACCCTATAATGCGACCAATTTTCCCGGTTGCAGGAATCAGCAGCATGACCAACAAGGTAATCTATCCCGGCACCTTCGACCCCATCACCAACGGCCACACCGACCTGATTGGCCGGGCCGCCAGGCTGTTTGACGAGGTGGTGGTCGGGGTCGCCAACAGCCCAAGCAAGCGGCCGCTGTTCGATCTGGCGGAGCGCGTCCTGCTGGCTCAGCAGGTGACCGCCCATCTGCCCAACGTCAAGGTGGTGGGCTTCTCCGGCCTGCTGGTGGATTTTGCCAGGGAGCAGCAGGCCAACGTGCTGATCCGGGGCCTGCGTGCCGTCTCCGACTTCGAGTACGAATTCCAGCTGGCCAACATGAACCGCCGCCTGATGCCGGAGCTGGAGAGCGTCTTCCTCACCCCGGCCGAAGAGAACTCCTTCATCTCCTCCACCCTGGTGAAGGAAGTCGCCCTGCACGGCGGCGACATCCACCAGTTCGTCGATCCCCTGGTGGCCCAGGCCATCTCCGCCAAACAGGGAAAGTGACAACGCAAACAGGCTACCCGAGGGTAGCCTGTTTGTCGGGGCAACTGACGCGGCCCCTGTCTCCCGTCCCGGCCGTCAGCCCGGTGCGCGGTGCAGCGCCTGCTGACAGTTGAGCGCCAGCTCGTCCAGCCAGGCGTAGCGACGCCGGTACATGGCTCGCTTCTTGGCGGCCACCTCCTCCAGCGGCTTGCGTACCACGGGTTGCAACCGCACGAAGTTGGCATCCTGATCCAGGGCACCGAACTCCTGCCACAGCTCGTCATAATCCGCCTGCAGGCAGGCTTTTTTCTTCTTGCTGTAGCGTCTGGCCTGGAAGATGTGCGCCTTCATTCGCACGGCCGAGACACGGCTGGCCCCCATGGCCCCGGCCAGCGCCATCACCAGCATCACCACCAGCGACTTGGGTCTCAGGCCATGTCCCGCCTTGGTCAGGGCCCGTACCTGCTCTTGGGGTTGCTCGACACCGGGCTCGGGCCCCTGCACCGAGCCTATCACCAGCGCCAGCTCGTGCTCGCTGCCCGCCAGCGAGAAGGCGCAGCTGTAGAGCCGTTCCCCCTGATCGTTGACGATGGAGAGGGCCAGCTCGGCCTCTCGGCGGAAGGTGCCGTCGTGGCGCAGCACCAGGCGACAGCCACCCTCGGGGTAACGGCCGAGTTCGATCCCCTCCCCCAGATAGAGTGGGTCGATGAGATCGGGATAACGGGCCAGCAGCAGCCGGTAGTGATCCTCCACCATCCTGACTCGCTGGTTCACGGTCGAGCAGGCGAAGCGATAGGGCCGCATCGGCTTGTCGAGCAGCTCGGGATAGTGGGCAGGCAGGGCCCTCAGGGGTTCTGTCTGAAACAGCTCGAACACCCGGCTCAACTGCGACCGGTAGAGCAGACTGCGCAGCACGAACTTGCCGCGATTGAAGGTCTTGCGGGCGCTGTCATCGGGATAAAGGAAGCGGGCCATTTTCTGGGCGCAATAGTGCCCCTGCCGGGATAAATGATCCCAGTCTATTGATTTTGCTGTCATTTTTATTACCTCGCAGCCTGAACTGGCGAGATAGTAGTCATGGACGAAAGCGGCATCAACAGACTGGCAATACTCTCTTACAACTTGGCAGGATATGGCCCAAAAAACGGTAATTCAGCGTTGGCAGTGGGAGCAGAACACAGTGGTTCTCTGGCCCATCCTCACCTCGGTCAGCAAGGTATGGCAGTGGAAACAGGGCTGGCCGCCCCGGCCATAGACCTGCAACTGCTGCACGAAATAGCCCGGCTTGCCGTCGGCACTGGTGAAATCCTTGAGGGTGGTGCCTCCCTGCCTGATGGCTTCGGCCAGCACCCGTTTTATCTCGGCCACCAGGGTCCCCAACCGCTCGCCGCTGATATTGCCTGCCGCCCGCTTGGGGTGAATGCCGGCGGCATAGAGCGCCTCGTTGGCGTAGATGTTGCCCACCCCGACCACCACCTGATTGTCCATCAGGAACTGCTTGATGGCGGTGCTGCGCCCCTTGGCGCGATCGCGCAGGTAATCGGCATTGAAGGCATCGGTGAGCGGCTCAGGCCCCAGCTTGGCGAGCAGCGCGTGGGCTTCGGCCGGTTCACGGGTCCAGAGCAGGGCGCCGAAGCGGCGCGGATCGTTGAGCCGCAACAGCTTGCCATTCTCCAGCTCGATATCAACGTGGTCGTGCTTCTCGGCCGGGGTGCCGATATCCAGCACCCGCAGGCTGCCGGACATCCCCAAATGGAGGATGGCGGTGCCGAAATCGGTCTCCAGCAGCAGGTATTTGGCGCGGCGACGCACCCGATGGATGGTGAGGTCCACCAGCTCCTGAATTTCACCGGGGATCGGCCAGCGCAGGCGGCCATCCCGCACCACTACACGCGTCACCTTGATACCGGTGAGCCAGGGGGAGATCCCCTGACGACTGACTTCAACTTCTGGCAATTCAGGCATGGGCACCTCGTAAGGAAAAGGAACTCAGGGGGCAGGACGCAGCAGATCGCGGTACTGCTCCTGGCTCAGGGTGAGCCAGGTCGAGGGGGGTAGCAGGGCGGCAAACTTGCCGTCATCCTGATAGAGCCCCACTTCAACCGGATCGCTCTGGCCGGCGACCCATATCTTGAGGGTGACAGGGGTGCCGCGCACGGCCCCGCCCGGGGGCAACAGCCAGCCTTGCCATGTCTCGATGCGGGCGGCCAGCTGGGCGCTGCTGAGCCCCAGATCCGGCCCGCTGCGCCAACCCTGGCCGATCCGCTCTATCTGCCAGCTCGGCCCCTGCCAGGTCAACACCACGGCAGACTCGGGCAGCAGGGGACGGGACCGCTGGGCGCTGTTCTCCTGCTGGGCTTGCTCCAGCCGGTGCAGCAGGGTGATCACTATCAGCACCACCACTATGATCACGTTATTCCAGCCTTTACGGCTCAATTTGAACATGGCAAGCCTCCCTTTGAAGCGGCAGTGTACTGAATTCCATCCATAAAAAAACCCGGCACTAAGCCGGGTTTTTTGGGAATGCAGCATCAAGTGATTACTTGATTTTGCCTTCCTTGTAGATCACATGCTGACGAATAACGGGATCAAATTTCTTGATCTCCATTTTTTCGGGCATGGTGCGCTTGTTCTTGGTAGTGGTATAGAAGTGACCAGTACCGGCGCTGGAGTTCAGGCGAATCTTATCGCGAATACCTTTAGCCATGATCTAATTCCTTATACCTTAACGCCGCTGGCACGCAGTTCAGCCAGAACCACTTCAACGCCGCGCTTGTCGATGATACGCATGCCTTTTGCGGATACGCGCAGGCTTACGAAGCGTTTTTCACTCTCAACCCAAAAACGGTGAGTGTGCAGGTTCGGCAGGAAACGACGCTTGGTAGCGTTGTTAGCGTGCGAACGGTTGTTACCAACTGCCGGGCGCTTGCCGGTTACTTGGCATACTCTAGACATGTCAGTCTCTCCAAATCTTACTTCATTGCTCGAGCAAATATCTGCCCCGCTGGCCTTCGATTGCGGGGCAAACAGAAGGCGGCATTTTATACAGCATCCGTGATCAAAGATCAACTAATACAGTGCCAGAGCCCAGTCATAACCAACCACGCTCTGCGAAAGAAACCGTGATGCCGTCACCGATCACCAAGTGATCCAGCACTCTGATATCGACCAAGGCCAGGGCGGCCAGGATCCGATCCGTGATCTGGCGGTCGGCCCGACTGGGCTCGGCTACGCCGGACGGGTGATTATGCGCCAGAATCACGGCGGCTGCATTATGTTTGAGCGCGATCTGCACGATTTCCCTGGGCCAGACGCTCGCCGAATCCAGGGTGCCGTAGAAAAGTTCAACAAATTGAATCACTCTGTGCTGGTTATCGAGCAATAACAACGCAAACACCTCCCGCGGCCTGTCCCGCAGTTGAGCCTGCAAATACTCCCGGGTCAGCTGAGGGGACGTGAGGGCCTCCCCCCGTTGCAACTGCTCGGCAAGATGCCGTCTGCCCATCTCCAGCACCGCCTGCAACTGGGCATATTTGGCCGGCCCCAACCCGTGAGCGCCGCAAAAAGCCTGTTGCTCGGCACCGAGCAATGCCCGCAGGGATCCGAACTGCTGCAACAGCTGGCGGGAAAGATCCACCGCGCTCAGGCCGCTGACCCCGGTGCGCAGGAAGATCGCCAGCAATTCCGCATCGGACAGCACCCCAGCTCCACGGCGCAACAGCTTCTCCCGGGGGCGCTCATCTTCCGGCCACTCCTTGATGCTCATTTGTCTCTCCCCCATGGCTATTGAGAGAAAACATAGCAAAAAATCGCGGGAGCCCGACCACAACTCCCCCATGTCAACCTCTGTCGTCGTCCATCGCCTGTGCTATCTTAGCCGACCAGTCAGAGTGAGCCGAAAGAGAAGCAGCAGATGAGATTGGCCGATAAACGCATCCTGTTGGGTGTCAGTGGCGGGATCGCCGCCTACAAGAGTGCCGAGCTGGTACGCCGCCTGAAAGATCAGGGGGCCGAGGTGCGGGTGGTGATGACCCGCTCCGCCAAGGAGTTCATCACTCCCCTGACCCTGCAGGCCGTCTCCGGCCACCCGGTCGCCGACAGCCTGCTGGATCCGGCCGCCGAGGCGGGCATGGGCCACATCGAGCTGGCAAAGTGGGCCGATCTGGTGCTGATCGCGCCCGCCAGCGCCAACCTGATGGCACGCATGGCCGCTGGCATGGCGGATGAACTGCTGACCACCCTCTGCCTGGCCACCCCGGCAACCGTCGCGCTGGCTCCGGCCATGAACCAGCAGATGTTCCGCAACGCCGCCACCCAGGCCAATCTCGATACCCTGGCCAGCCGTGGCATCCTGCTGTGGGGGCCGGACTCCGGCAGCCAGGCCTGCGGCGACGTGGGCCCGGGCCGGATGCTGGATCCCCTCGAACTGGTGGAGCGCTGCTGCCAGCAGCTGACTGCCGAGCCATTGCTGGCGGGGGTCAAACTGCTGCTCACCGCAGGGCCGACCCGCGAGGCGCTGGATCCGGTGCGCTACATCAGCAACCACAGCTCAGGCAAGATGGGTTACGCCATCGCTCGCGCCGCCCGTGAGGCGGGTGCCGAGGTGACCCTGGTGAGCGGCCCGGTCGCCCTTGCCGCCCCCCAGGGAGTTGAGCGGGTCGACGTGGAGAGCGCCCTGCAGATGCACGAAGCTGTGATGAGCAGGATCGGTGACTGCGATCTCTTTATCGGCTGCGCCGCCGTGGCGGACTATCGCCCTGCCCAGGTCGCCAGCCAGAAGATCAAGAAGACCGGCGACAACGACCAGATGACGCTGACCCTGGTCAAGAATCCCGACATCATCGCCGCCGTGGGAGCCTTGTCAGACAAACCCTTCACCGTCGGATTTGCCGCCGAAACTGTGGATGTGGAACAATACGCCCTCGACAAACTGCGACGTAAGCGGCTGGATATGATCGCCGCCAACGACGTGTCCCGTGCAGGTCAAGGCTTCAACGCCGATGACAATGCCCTGACCGTCTTCTGGCAAGGGGGTCAAGCTGCCCTGCCCCTGGCCGATAAGCTGACGCTGGCTCGTCACCTTGTGGCCCTGATTGCACGCCATTATCGACCCTGAGCCCTGGGCCATTTCCACAGACGAAAGCGTCGTGGCGACACGGATCGTATTGAACATGCGAGTGCCCACACAAGCACCCGCTGAACCACTCGATCGCCCCTGGCGATCCAACTGAAAAACGATTTATGAACACACAAATTGAACTGAAAATCCTGGATGCCCGCATCGGCACAGAATTCCCGCTGCCTGCCTACGCCACCCCGGGTTCCGCCGGTATGGATCTGCGCGCCCTGCTGGATGCACCGATCACGCTGGCACCGGGCGACACCACCCTGGTGCCGACCGGACTGGCCATCCACATTCAGGATCCGGGTCTGTGCGCCACCATCTTGCCCCGCTCCGGCCTCGGCCATAAGCACGGCATCGTGCTCGGCAACCTGGTCGGCCTCATCGATTCCGATTACCAGGGCCAGCTGATGGTCTCAGTCTGGAATCGCGGCAACGACAGCTTCACCATGCAGCCCGGCGAACGCATCGCCCAGCTGATGATCCTGCCCGTGGTGCAGGCCAGCTTCCAGCTGGTCGACGAATTCAATCAGAGTGAACGGGGTGAAGGCGGGTTTGGTTCTTCTGGTCGCCAATAACAAGACCACACAACCCCTTGGGGTTTGTGTCTAATAACAGAATCAAGCCATTGTTTTTTTAGGGGAATCCATGGCAAGCAGTAACCAGAAACAGAGTCGGCGCGATCAGATCCTGCAGGCACTCGCCCACATGCTGGAAACCAGTCCGGGCCAGCGCATCACCACGGCGCGCCTCGCGGCCGAGGTAGGTGTGTCCGAGGCGGCCCTCTATCGACACTTTCCGAGCAAGGCGCGGATGTTCGAGGGGCTGATCGACTTTATCGAGGATTCCCTGCTGTCACGGGTCAACCTGATCATGGCCGAAGAGAAGGACACCATGGCCCGCTGCCACCATATACTGCAGCTGCTGCTGGTGTTCGCCGAGCGTAATCCCGGCATCACCCGCATCCTCAACGGCGATGCCCTGCTTGGCGAGCACGATCGGCTGCGGGATCGCATCAGCGCCCTGTTTGACAAGCTGGAGACCCAGCTCAAGCAGGCACTGAGAGAGAAGCGTCTGCGGGAAGGCCAAGGCTTCCAGCTCGATGAGACCATGCTGGCCAACCTGCTGCTGGCCTATGCCGAGGGCCGCATCAGCCAGTTCGTCCGCTCCGAGTTCAAGCTCAAGCCCACCGCCGGGTTCGAGGATCAGTGGCAGTTTATGCGTAGCCAACTTCTACAGAGCTGAGTTCGTACATCACATGCGCCTCATACACCACAGGGGTTGCGACTAAGAGGGAGGCCTTGGCCTCCCTTGCTTTTTGTGGCACAAGAGAGAGACGAGTATCAGATGCGACCCAGGCTGTCGCGTTCCGGTGTTAGATTCATGCGCCATAAACCTTCATATCAACAGGACATCCTATGGAACCCGAGATCATTACCGAAGCGCAGACCTGGCTGGTCAACAACCAGGGGCTGATCATCGAGTACGCGGTCAACATCGCCGCCGCCCTGCTCACCCTGCTGATCGGTTACATCGCCGCCAACCTCATCAGCAGCGCCGTGGTCAAGGTGATGCAGACCCGCAAGCTGGATACCACAGTCACCCACTTCGTCGGCAGCATCCTCAAGTACACCATCCTGGTGTTCGTAGTGATCGCCGCCCTGGGCCGGGTCGGGGTGCAGACCGCCTCCTTCGTCGCCATTATCGGTGCTGCCGGTCTGGCCATCGGTCTGGCGCTGCAGGGTTCGCTCTCCAACTTCGCCGCCGGTTTCCTGCTGATCATCTTCCGCCCCATCAAGGCCGGTGAATTCATCGAGGTGGCCGGCACCAATGGCGTGGTGCAATCCGTCCAGCTGTTCACCACCACCCTCACTTCCGGTGACAACAAGATGGTGGTGGTGCCGAACTCCGCCATCCTCAACGGCACCATCGTCAACTACTCGCGCATGGATACCCGCCGGGTCGACATGACCTTCGGCATCGGCTACGGCTCCGACCTGCGCAAGGCCAAGCAGATCCTGGAGCGACTGGTGAACGAGGACTCGCGCATCCTGAAAGACCCGGAAGCCGTCATCGCCGTCGCTGCACTGGCCGACTCCTCGGTCAATATCGTGGTGCGTCCCTGGGTCAAGACGGGCGATTACTGGGGTGTCTGGTTCGACTTCCACGAGAAGGTGAAACTGACCTTCGATGCCGAGGGCGTCGAGATCCCCTTCCCCCAGATGGTGATGCACATGCAAAAACCGCAGGCGTGATCACGGTTCCGCTGCAACGCATAATGCCAGCCTCCGGGCTGGCATTATCATTTCCGGTCCCCGCTGACGGACATAAAAAATCCGGCCATGTGGGCCGGACTTTGTTCTCGGCAAACAGGGATCGGCGCCACTACACCAGTCGGCGTGCGACCCGGTTGAGCAGCGGTTGCACCAACACATAACCCCCCAGCACCGCACCGATCACCGCCAGCACCCGTAACGGCAAGGTCGGCGCCGCACTGGTCAGTACCATGGTCAGCAGACCGATGAGGCCGGTGGCGATCAGGCTCAGGGCAAACAGGGACAACACAGCTTTCATTGCGATCTCCTCATTCCCGACAGTGGCCATCCCTGGGAGATCTCGTCCATTCGGCTCATATGCTAGCCAAGACCCAACCCTGACAATTTGCGCCTGCTCATAAAACGAGCCAAAAAGCGGCTGTCAGATACCCCTTTAGCTGTAACACGAACTTGCCAGGCAACAAGTCGCGACCAGCCATAGATGAAAGCCCTTTCAACCCGTGCAAGCCGGGTGAAGTATGAGCAAACTCAAGATCCCCTGGCCATGAGTGACTCATAATCGCAGCGTTTTGGTTGTAAACTCCTTCGATGGCAGACAATTGGTAAAGCTCTGTTACATGGGCCGCGCAATGGGCCCGGTATAATGCTCGAATAATAAGGTTTGGCGGGAGCCTTGCCTGCAAGGTTCATACACAACTTGGAAGACTGATAATCCTATGAAAAACATCAATCCAACCCAGACCCAGGCCTGGCAGGCGCTGGAAGCCCACTTTGCAGCGAACAAAGAGACCCGGCTGAAAGATCTGTTCGCCCAGGATCCCCAGCGTTTCGACAAGTTCTCCCTCACCTATCAAGGCGACATCCTGGTCGACTACTCCAAGAACCTGATCACCGAGGAGACCCTCAAGTTGCTGGTTGATCTGGCCAAAGAGACCGATCTTCGCAGCGCGATCGATGCCATGTTCAATGGCGAGAAGATCAACATGACTGAAGGGCGCTCCGTACTGCATGTGGCCCTGCGCAACCGCTCCGACCGCCCCATCGAAAGCGATGGCAAGGATGTGATGCCGGAAGTGAAGGCCGTACTGGCCAAGATGAAAGGCTTCTGCGAGAAGATCATCTCAGGCGAGTGGAAAGGCTACACCGGCAAGGCGATCCAGCACGTGGTCAACATCGGTATCGGTGGCTCCGATCTCGGCCCTGTGATGATCACCGAGGCGCTGCGCCCCTACAAAAATCACCTGCAGATGCACTTCGTCTCCAACGTCGATGGCACCCACATCGCCGAGACTCTCAAGAAGATCGATCCGGAAACCACCCTGTTCCTGGTGGCCTCCAAGACCTTCACCACTCAGGAGACCATGACCAACGCCCTGACCGCCCGCGACTGGTTCATCAACATCGCCGGTGACAAGGCCCACGTCGCCAAGCACTTCGCTGCGCTCTCCACCAACGGCAAGGCCGTGGCCGAGTTCGGTATCGACACCAACAACATGTTCGAGTTCTGGGACTGGGTTGGCGGCCGCTACTCCTCCTGGTCTGCCATCGGCATGCCCATCGCCCTGTCCGTCGGCTTTGAAAATTTCGAAGCCCTGCTGCAAGGTGCCTTCGAGATGGACATGCACTTCGCTACTGCCTCCTATGAGCAGAACGTGCCGGTGCTGTTGGCGCTGATTGGCCTGTGGTACAACAACTTCTACGGCGCCGAGTCTGAAGCCATCCTGCCCTACGATCAGTACATGCACCGCTTCCCTGCCTACTTCCAGCAGGGCAACATGGAATCCAACGGCAAGTACGTGGATCGCAACGGTAAGCCTGTTGATTACCAGACTGGCCCCATCATCTGGGGTGAGCCGGGCACCAACGGCCAGCACGCCTTCTACCAGCTGATCCACCAGGGCACCAAGCTGATCCCCTGTGACTTCCTGGCACCGGCTATCAGCCACAACCCGATCGGTGACCATCATCCGAAACTGCTGGCCAACTTCTTCGCCCAGACCGAGGCGCTGGCCTTCGGCAAGAGCAAGGAGCAGGTCGAAGCCGAGTTCCTGGCAGCCGGCAAGACGCTGGAGCAGGTCAAGGATCTGGTGCCGTTCAAGGTGTTCGAAGGCAACCGCCCGACCAACTCCATCCTGTTCAAGAGCCTGACCCCGAACACCTTGGGTGCCCTGATCGCTATGTACGAGCACAAGATCTTCGTACAGGGTGCAATCTGGAACATCTTCAGCTTCGATCAGTGGGGCGTGGAGCTGGGCAAACAGCTGGCCAACAAGATCCTGCCGGAGCTGGGCAATAACGAGGCTGTCACCAGCCACGACTGCTCCACCAACGGTCTGATCAATACCTGGAAATCCTGGAAGGCCTGATTTTTCAGTTCTTTATGAATGCGAAAGCCCCGCTCAGTGAGCGGGGCTTTTTATTGCCGGGAGCCGGCGTTGCCATCCTGTAGAGATCTGGCCAGGTGTCTAAGCCAGCCAGAAGACGGGGATCGTCACCCCCACCCTTCCATCGCCGGCATTAACCGCCGACGGCGATGCGCTTCATGTCTTTCATGTAGCCACGCAGGGTCTGGCCGATCTTCTCGATGGGGTGATTGCGAGTCGCTTCGTTCGCGGCCAGCAGTGCCTGGTTGTCCACAGCCTTGCTCTCGGCACGGGCGCTACCCAAGTCCCCCGCTTGCAGGGTCGGCATAAAGTGCTCGCGCAGCAGCGGCACGGCGGCGTTGGCGAACAGGTAGTTGCCGTACTCCGCGGTATCTGAGATAACCACGTTCATCTCGTACAGACGCTTGCGAGCGACTGTGTTGGCGATCAGCGGCAGCTCGTGCAGGGATTCGTAGTAGGCGGACTCTTCATAGATGCCGGAGGCCACCATGGTTTCGAACGCCAGCTCGACACCCGCCTTGACCATGGCCACCATGACCACGCCATTGTCGAAGTACTCCTGCTCGGCGATCTTGCCCGAATAGGCAGGAGCATTCTCGAAGGCGGACTTGCCGGTCTCTTCGCGCCAGCCGAACAGCTTGGCGTCGTCTTCGGCCCAGTCGGCCATCATGCCGCGGGAGAACTCGCCGGCGATGATGTCATCCATGTGCTTCTCGAACAGCGGACGCATCAGGGTGCGCAGCTGCTCGGAGAGCTCGAAGGCGCGCAGCTTGGCCGGGTTGGACAGCCGGTCCATCATCAGGCTGATGCCGCCCTGCTTCAGGGCCTCGGTGATGGTTTCCCAGCCGAACTGGATCAGCTTGCCGGCGTAGGCCGGGTCAGTGCCCTCGGCGACCAGCTTGTCGTAGCAGAGCAGGGAACCGGCCTGCAGCATGCCGCAGAGGATGGTCTGCTCGCCCATCAGGTCGGATTTGACTTCCGCCACGAAGGAGGATTCCAGCACGCCGGCACGGTCGCCGCCGGTGGCGGAGGCCCACGCCTTGGCAATGGCCATGCCTTCGCCCTGGGGATCGTTCTCAGGGTGAACGGCGATCAGGGTCGGTACGCCGAAGCCACGCTTGTACTCTTCACGCACCTCGGTGCCCGGGCACTTGGGCGCCACCATGACGACGGTGATGTCAGCGCGGATCTGCTGACCCTCTTCCACCACGTTGAAGCCGTGGGAGTAACCCAGGGCGGCGCCCTGCTTCATCAGCGGCATGACTGTCTTCACCACGTCGGAGTGCTGCTTGTCCGGGGTCAGGTTCAGTACCAGATCGGCGGTCGGGATCAGATCTTCATAGGTACCGACGACGAAGCCGTTGTCGGTGGCCTTCTGCCAGGAGGCGCGCTTCTCGGTGATGGCGGCCTTGCGCAGGGCATAGGAGATGTCCAGCCCGGAGTCGCGCATGTTCAGACCCTGGTTCAGACCCTGGGCGCCACAGCCCACAATCACCACCTTCTTGCCTTTGAGCGCCGCACAACCGTCAGCGAACTCCTCGCGCTGCATGAAACGACACTTGCCCAGCTGGGCCAACTGCTGACGCAGGTTCAAGGTGTTGAAATAGTTAGCCATGGTGATTGCTCCGTTCGATTGATTCCATGCCGGGTAGCGGCGTTGTCCAAACCACTATAGCGCGGGACACTTATTGCCTGAACTGATATATTCGAAACAGTACGTTGCAGAAATTGAAATGTGACTCTTGGCATTCTCAGGCCGTTTTCCCACCTAGTGCATCTCGGGGGCTTGCGGCCTGACGGTATATGGTCGGCACAAGCGCCGTTGCAGGAATTCAAAGATGGACCTTCGCAATCTCGAACTGTTTCTCCACCTCGCCGACTCCCTCCACTTCGGCAAGAGCGCCGACGCCATGGCGGTCAGCCCCTCCACCCTGAGCCGCGCCATCCAGCGGTTGGAGCAGGAGACCGGCTGCGTGCTGTTCGAACGGGACAACCGCAGCGTACGGCTCACCCCGGCGGGAGAGAAGCTGAGGGAGTTCGGTGGCAGCCTGCTGCAGGAGTGGCGGCGGCTCAAGCAGGAGCTCAGGCGCAGCGACGAGCCGCTACAGGGTCGGCTGCGGGTCTTCTGCTCGGTCACCGCCAGCTACTTCCTGCTGCCCGAGGTGCTGGAGCGCTTTCGCCGCCGCTATCCCCAGCTGGAGATCAAGCTGGAGACCGGCGACCCTGCGCTGGCGGTGGACAAGATCCTGGCCGACGAGGCCGATCTGGCCATTGCCGCCCGCCCGGATGCCCTCTCCTCCAAGCTGGAGTTTGCCAGCCTGCAGCAGGTGCCGCTGGTGTTTATCGCTCCCCGGGCCGCTCCGCAGTCAAGCCAGTGGTTCTCGCAGGGAGAACCCGACTGGGAGCGGCTGCCGCTCATCCTCTCGGAGCAGGGATTGGCTCGCAAACGCTGTGACCAGTGGTTTCGCAACAAGGGGATCGCCCCCAACATTTATGCCGAGGTAGCTGGCAACGAGGGGATTGTCGCCATGGTGGCGCTCGGCTTCGGAGTGGGGCTGGTGCCTGCCGCCGTGATCGACCACAGCCCCATGGGGGACAAGGTACGCATCGTCGAGCCCAAGCCCGCCCTCAAGCCGTTCGACGTGGGGATCGCCGTGCTCAAGAAGCGGCTGGAGGAGCCGCTGATCCGGGCCTTCTGGGACACAGCCCGCGGTCAGGGAGGGCTGCGCTGACCCAGAGGCTGACCCCACATCAGCGTCAAATGTGTCAGTATGAAAGCCCTGGAGAAGAGGGGACACTGGCCGGCAAACCCATCCACTACAAAGGGCCATGCCGTGAGCCAGCATCTTGTCGAAATCCAGAGCGCCATCCTGTTTGCAGAGTATCTGCAGAGCCTCGGAGTCCAGCACACCCCGCTCGATCGGGAGCAGGAGGTCTATGTGCAGGACAGGCACCTGGCCACGGTGCGGCGTATCCAGGGTGAGCTGAGATTTTATCTCCGTGCCAATGCCCTGACCCGATCGTGATCCGCAATGGGTCACAGAACGAACACCGAAAGCGTATTAGACTGGCACCATCCGTCACCCTCACCACCGGGGGTCGTCACGAGGAGTGCCCATGAAACCAAGCGGCCTGGATCGGCTCTTCAAACCCCAATCGATTGCCGTCATCGGTGCCTCCAGTGACCCGCAGAAAGCTGGCCATGTGGTCATCCGGCATCTGCTCGCTGGCCAGTTCAAGGGCCCCATACTGCCGGTCAGCCCCCACAGCCGGGCCATCGCCGGCGTGCTCGCTTATCCCGATATCGCCAGCCTGCCCCTCTCCCCGGATCTTGCCATCGTCTGCACCCGGCACGAACGGGTACTACCGCTCATCGAGGAGCTAGGCAAGAAAGGAACCGGAGCGGCCATCATACTGGCGGCTCAGTTCTCTGGCGACGAGCGCCAGCGGCTCAGGCAGCTCTGCCAGCAATACGGCATCCGCCTGCTCGGCCCCAACAGCATGGGTATGTTGTTGCCTGGGCAGGGTATTAACGCAAGCTTCTCCCCCATTGCCGCCACCCCGGGACAGGTTGCCTTCCTGTCGCAATCCGCGGCAGTCAGTACCACCATCCTCGACTGGGCCAAACAGCGTGAACTCGGCTTCTCAGCCTTCGTTTCGCTTGGTGATCACTGCGACATCGACTTCGGCCAGCTGCTGGATCAGCTCTCCCGCGACGGGACAACCCGCGCCATTCTGATCTACATGGACAAACTGCACGATGCCCGCCACTTTCTCTCCGCCGCCCGTGCCGCCTCTCGCAACAAGCCCATCCTGGTGCTCAAGAGCGGCCGCCACGATCCGGCCAACGGCCTCGACAACGTCTATGACGCCGCCATCCGCCGGGCCGGCATGCTGCGGGTCCGAGACACCCATGAGCTGTTTGCCACCGTCGAAACCCTGAGCCACTCTCTTACCCTCAAGGGGGAACGGCTCGCCATCCTCTCCAACGGGCGTGGCCTGGCCAACATGGCTGCAGACGTGCTGCTGGCGCGCGGCGGCAAGATGGCCATGCTTCCTCTGGATATAGGCAGCGATGCCGATGTGGAGGCCTACAAAACCGCGCTGGACGAGCTGCTGCAAGGAGACAAAGCTGATGCCATCCTGCTGATCCATGCCCCCTCCCTCACCGCTCGCGGTGCAACCCTGGCCAGCAGTCTGATCGATTTCCTCAAGCAGCACCCCAGAGCCAGGCGCTTCAACATCCTGACCAACTGGGCGGGAGAATACTCGGCCCAAGAAGGACGTCGTCTGTTCAATGAGGCCGGGATCCCGACTTACCGTACTCCGGAGAGTGCCGTCACCGCCTTCATGCACATGGTGGAATACCGCCGCAACCAGAAGCAGTTGATGGAGACCCCCGCCTCCCTGCAAGGGGACAGGCTCGATGCCGAGCGCTGCCAGCAGTTGCTCCGCCAGGCGCTGGATCGCAAGCAGCGGGTACTGGACACCCACCTGGCACAACCCATCATGCAGGCGGCAGGCCTTTCCACCCTGTCGACCTGGATAGTTTCCGATGCCATCGAAGCGGCGCTGACCGCGGAACAGATAGGCTACCCGGTGGCGGTGAAGCTGCGCTCACCGGATATAGCCCACAAATCCGAGGTACACGGCGTCATGCTGAACTTACGCACCTCGGCGGAAGTGGCCCAGGCGGCGGATGCCATCCTGGACCGGGTCCGCCAGCACGACCCAGGGGCCCGAATAGAAGGCCTGCTGGTGCAGCGCATGGCGCGCCGCAGCGGGGGTCTGGAGCTGAGGATCCGCTTGCAGCAGGATCCTGTGTTCGGCCCCGTCATCCTGCTCGGGGAATCCGGTGCCGAACCCCACGAGATGGTCGCGGCCCTGCCACCGCTCAACCAGGCACTCGCTCGCTACCAGATCATCGGTGCCCTCAAGAATGGCAAGATCCGCGAACAGGCCAGTCCGGTACGACTCGATATCGATGCCCTCGGCCAGGTACTGTGCCAGCTATCCGAACTGCTGCTGGCCTTCCCCGAGATCCAGGAGCTGGACCTGCACCCACTGCAAGCTTGCGGCGAAGAGATGGTGATCCTGGATGCCAGGCTGGTGCTGATGGAAGAAGGGCACCAGATGCTGCCACTGGCCATTCGCCCCTATCCCACCGAACTGGAGGAGGGGGCCTGGCTGAAAGATCAGAACCATGTGCTGCTGCGCCCGATCCGACCAGAGGACGAACCGGCCCACAAGCAGTTCGTGCTCAAGGTCTCCGATGAAGACAGATACAAGCGCTTCTTCGCCGACGTGGGGGAGCTGGGCCATGAAGAACTGGCCCGCATGACCCAAATCGATTACGACCGGGAGATGGCCTTCGTCGCCGTGGGGCAGGATGGGCCCTACAACCAGCAGATCCTGGGAGTGGTGCGCGCCATCTCCAATCCGGACCAGTCCGATGCGGAATTTGCCATCCTGGTGCGATCCGACCTAAAGGGGTTGGGGCTTGGCAAGTTGATGATGGAGAAAATCGTGCGCTACGCCAGGGAACGTGGCATCGGCCAGCTCTCAGGCATGACCATGCCCAGCAACCGCGGCATGATCAACCTGGCCAAACGGCTGGGTTTCCAGATCGACATCCAGCTGGAAGACGGCATAGTCAATATGGTGCTGCCCTGTGTAGATCAGGGCCGATGAAGATAGGATGCAGTTGTAAATCAGTCAGATATAGATGGCTGCCGCGAATGTCAGGCAATAAAAAACCCCGCTCATTGAGCGGGGTTTCTTGTATTGGGTGCCTGGCAGTGTCCTACTCTCGCATGGCGAATGCCACACTACCATCGGCGCTACCGCGTTTCACTT